>NZ_JBAHWD010000022.1:0-136605 GCF_037044575.1 Nonomuraea sp. LPB2021202275-12-8
TGGAATGGGCGGGGCCTTCGGCGGATGGTTTCTACGCTGCCTCGACCAGACCGAGCCTATGGAGCAGCCGTTCTCGTACGGCGGGCCATTCGGAGATCAGGATCGAGTAGAAGGCCGTATCTCGGACCGTATCGTCGGCGCCCCGACTTTCCGCTCGCCGCACCCCGTCGAAGTGTGCGCCGAGGGCCTCGATGGCGGCCCGGGATCGGACATTCCTTACGTCGGCCTTGAGGGTGACGCGGTGGAGTTGCCAGGTCTCGAAGGCGTGCGAGAGCAGGAGGAACTTGCTCTCCCGGTTGGCACCCGTGCCCTGGGCGGAAGCGCCCAGCCAGGTGTAACCGATGTCGGCCACGGACGGGACCTCGCCCACCGCACCACGCGCGCCCGGTGGCCAGGGCATGGGGCCCTGCCAGTACTCCAGGTGCATGAAACGGGTGGCACCGACCACGCGGTCGGTGTGCAGCCACCGGATGGCGAAGGGCATCGTGCGGCCCTCCGCCTGCTCAGCCAGCGCGGCCTCCACGTAGGAGGCCATGTCGTCCCGGCTGTGCGGGACGCGAGTGAAGCCATAGGTGGAGCGGTCTTCACTCGCCGCGGCGACCAGGTCATCGACCGCCGCGAGGCTGAGAGGTTCCAGGCGCACGAGGCGCCCGGACAGGGTGACAAGAGCGGGCATGTGCACATGATGGAGGGTGCCCGGAGCGCACGGAACCACGGCGCTCCGGCCATCCCAGCCGACCCCCGGCAAACCCGGTGTCTTCGCAGGTCAGAGGGGTGATTCTGGACGATCTCCGGCAAAGATTCGCCTAACCGTGACATGGGGTCGGCACGAGCGCCGGACGCCGTTCACGCACCGGACCGCGCCGTACCAGCGACAGCTCCTTCAGCCCCATCGTCAGGTGGTCGAGAGCGGCCGAGATCCAGGGGAGCTGGAGCGGATCCGGGCTGTCCAACGCGGCCAGCCGCTCGTCGGTCGTCTCCCCGTACAGGAGGCTGACCGCCACCCGCACGCGCGCGGCGGCGGGGTCGTCGCCGAACGCGTGGCCGGGCAGCACCCCGATGCCGTGCTCGTCGAGCAGGATCCTGGTGATGTCGGCCGAGCCGCCGAGCCGCAGATGGCTCAGGTCCGGGTAGAGGTAGAAGCCGCCCTGGGGAGCGGGGACGTCCGCGCCGATCGCGACGAACCTGTCGCGGACCGCGCGCGCGAGCGTGCCGTGCAGCCTCCTGCTCAGCGCGATCCGCTCGGTCAGCTCAGGCGGATCCGTGAAGGCGTACGTCGCCGCCTGCTGCACCGGGGCGACCGGAGCCGACCAGATCTCGCTGGCCACCGCGAGCAGGCTCTTGCGCAGGTCGTGCACGCCCTCGGGCAGCCGCGCCACGCCGATCCGCCAGCCGCCCAGGGCCAGGCTCTTGCTCAGGCCGGTGGTGATGACCGTGCGCTCCGGAGCCAGGTCGGCCGGGGAGGTGTACGGCAGGGCGGGGTCGTGCAGCAGGTCGCGGTAGATCTCGTCGGAGATGATGAACAGGTCGAGCTCGCGGGCGACCTCCACCAGGCGGCGGATGGTCGGCGGCGTCGCGAGCCGTCCCGTGGGGTTGTCCGGCAGTGTGACAAGCAGCGAGCGGACGGTCCGGCCCTCGGCCCGCGCCCGCAGCACGGCAGCGGTCACCAGATCCGGATCCGGCACGCCGCCCTCCCCGAGCGGCGCGGGGACCAGGATGGGGCGTGAACCGACCAGGTCGGCCTGCGCGGCGTAGCTGACCCAGCTGGGCATGGGCAGCACGATGTCGCCGCCGATCGCCAGCAGCAGGCCGTACAGCAGCGACTTGCTGCCGGGCCCGCAGACGACCAGTTCGGGGTCGGTGGTGAGCCCTCGTCGGGTCCAGTAGCCCGCCGCCGCGCTCCGGAGCTCGGCCACCCCCGCGACCGGCCCGTAGCCGTTGCGATCGGATGCGGCGACCAGCTTGTCGCGCAGCGCCGGGTGGACGGGCAGCCCTGCCTCACCGAAGGCCAGGTGCAGCACGCGTTCCCCAGCGCGCCGTCTTCGCTCGATGTCCTCGTTGGCCGCCAGGGTGGCGGACAGGGTCACGGTCATGTTTGTCACGTTCCCAGGGTGGTTGGATGAAGGCATCAGCACAAGCGAGGCTTTTTGTGGGTAGGCATAAGGAAGTCCGATGCTCGATTTGCGCCGTTTGACGTTGATCTGCGAATTCGCCCGCCGGGGCAGCATCGCCGGGACCGCCGAATCCATGGGCTACAGCCCGTCGGCGGTCTCCCAGCAGCTCGCCGCGCTGGAGCGCGAGACCGGCACCGCCCTCATCGACAGGACCGCGCGCAGCGCCGAACTGACCGACGCCGGCCGGAGGCTGGTGGCACACGCGGAACGCATCCTTTCGATGGTGGAAGAGGCGGAGTCGGACCTGTCGGCCCACGCGGGCAGCCCCGCCGGACGTGTCGTGGTAACCGCCTTCCCCACAGCGGCCGTCGCATTCGCTCCTGCTCTCGCCCGTTCGCTCCGCCGTCACACCGAACTCACGCTCAGGCTGCGTCAGAGCAGGTCAGGGCGGGGGATGCGGGAGGTGCAGTCGGGCGAAGTAGACATCGCGCTCGTCGACGACTGGTACGGCCAGGCCCGCGACAGCGAGAATCTGCGGGTCTTCCCGCTGCTGATCGACCCGCTGGTGCTCGTGGTGCCGCGCAAGCACCGGCTGGCCGACCCGGCGGTGCCGCTGGACCTGCGCGAGCTGCGCGACGAGCCGTGGATGGCCACCCCGGACGGCGAGCCGTCGCGGCTGGCGGTCGACCGGCTCTTCGTCGACGTGGGCGGCACCAGGCCGGTGCCGTGGGAGTTCGAAGGGCTTGGAACGATCCTTTCGCTCGTGGCCAAGGGCATCGGCATCGCCGCCGTCCCCGCCCTGGCGCTGGCGGCAGGGGTGCGCGGGCTGTCGGTGCGCCAGTTCCCCGGCAACCCGGTGGGCCGCGACGTGCACGCGGTCGCCCGCGCCTCCAGCGTCAACCGCCCGTCGGTGTCGGTGACGCTGCGGGCCATCCACGTGGCCGCCCGCTACATCGCCGCGGATCTCGATCCGGTACGGCCGGCCGAGCGCTGAGGCAGTAGCGTCTGCTCTCATGGCGCCGACCTACGACATCGAGCACCTTCTGCTCGCCCAGCCCAGCGTCCGTACGGTCGCGGGCGTCGACGAGGTGGGCCGGGGAGCGTGGGCGGGGCCGGTCACCGTGTGCGCCGTGGTCACCGACCTGTCGCACCCTCCGGCCGGCCTCACCGACTCCAAGCAGCTGTCCGCCGCCAAGCGGGCGAAGGTGGCCGTGGAGCTGGAGCCCTGGGCGGCGGGCATCGGCTTCGGCGAGGCCAGTCATGCCGAGATCGACGAGCTCGGCATGACCCAGGCCCTGCGCAGGGCCGCCCGGCGGGCCCTGGAGGCGCTCCCGGTCCGGCCGGACGCGCTGATCCTCGACGGCAAGCACGACTACATCGGCCCGCCATGGCCCGTGCGCCTGGAGGTCAAGGGCGACGCGGCCAGCATCTCGGTCGCCGCCGCCTCGGTGATCGCCAAGGAGCGGCGCGACGCGTACATGGCCACCATCGGCTTCGACGACTACGGCTTCGCCGAGAACGCCGGCTACCCGTCGCCACAGCACCAGGAGGCGCTGGCCCGACTCGGCCCGACACCACACCACCGCCTGTCCTGGTCCTACCTCGACGACCTGCCGCGCTGGCGCCACCTCAAGCACCACCGGGACCCGGCGGCGGGCGAGGGGCAGGTCAGCCTCTTCGGCTGACACCCCGTGAGCCGTTCGGCCATCATCGGTGGGATGCGGATCGGCATCTTCCTGATCGCGGCCCGGTTTCCCGGCCAGGAGCCCGGACGGGTCCTGGCGGACGCGGTCGAGCTGGTCGTGGCCGCCGAACAGGCCGGATTCGACGACGCCTGGATAGCGGAGCACCACTTCATGTCCTACGGCGTCTGCCCCTCACCCACGACCCTGGCGGCGGTGGCGATCGGCCGCACCACCCGCATCAACCTGGGCACGGCGGTGAGCGTGCTGTCCACGCAGCACCCGGTAGCGCTCGCCGAGCAGGCCGCCATGCTGCACCACCTGTCCGGCGGGCGCTTCACGCTGGGCGTGGGCCGGGGCGGCCCATGGGTGGACCTGGAGGTCTTCGGCACCGGCCTGGCCCGATTCGAACGGGGGTTCCCCGAGTCGCTCGACCTGCTCCTCGCCGCGCTGTCGGGGGAGCCGTTCTCGGCCGGCGGCGACTTCTTCACGTTCCGGGAGACCGCCCTGGTGCCCGCCGCCCGGATGCGCCCGGTGGTGGCCTGCACCTCCGACTCCACTGCGGCGCTCGCGGCGGATCGCGGCCTGCCGATGCTGCTGGGCATGCACATAGGCGACGCGGAGAAGGCGGCCGCCGTCGGGGCCTACGCCTCCCGCCGCCGGGCGGCCGGTCCCGGCCACGTCGCGGCGGCGATCGCGCATGTGGCGGACACGACCGCGCAGGCGGTCCGGGAGCTCAAGCAGGCGATGCCCGCTTGGCTGGAGCCCGGCCTGGCCGGCTACGTCCCGGTGGACGACCGTCCGCGCGCTCCCAAGGACATCCACGCCTACGTGGACTTCCTCACCCGGATCCATCCGGTCGGCTCACCGGGACACTGCGTCCGGACTCTTGTACGGACATCGCGGGCGACGGGAATCCGCCATTTCATCCTCATGGTGGAGGGCATCGGAGATCACAAGCGCACTCTGGAGAACATTCGCCGGCTGGGCGCCGAGGTGCTGCCACTGCTTCACACCCGGAACGCGCCGTGAGCGCGGCCGTCCCCTGGAGGCCACCCGCCCATCGAGGCGGGTGGCCTCGCCGGTGGACTCAGCAGTCCACCAGCTCGGGCTTCTGGTTGAGAATCTGCGCGCGGGGTGTGACGAACTCGCGCAGGGACTCGCCGGCCGCCGGATCGAACACCGCCACCCGATGGCAGTTCTGGAAGGCCAGTTTGACGCCGAAGTGGCGCTCCAGGGACCCGCGCATCGCGTCGCTCGCCAGGCAGCGCAGGAGCTGCCCGCGGGCCTCCTCGTCCGGCGGCGGCACGTGGTTGTCGGCGAAGTCGGCTCCGGTCTTGTCACGCTGCTCGACCAGCTCGCTGATCACCGACCAGGCGTAGGGCAGGGAGTCTCGGACGCAGGCGACGAACGCCGCGTCGTCCACCTCCCCGGCTCGGGCCTGATCGAGCAGATCGTTCGGAACGGTCAGCGACATGCTGTCTCCTTTCGAAAGACATCGATCTCGACGCTAGGTGCGCTTCGCGGAACCCTCCAGATGGCTGGAGGGAGACAGTCGTGTGGTCAGGGGCCGTAGACGAACTCCGGGTCGACCTGCGCGGTGAGGTCCACGCCGGTCTTGGAGTTGGCCCAGGCGTGTGCGTTGCGCAGGTGGAACTCCGCCGTCTGGCGGCCGAACCGCTCCCAGTCCTTCACCTGCTCGTCGACGTGCTTGAGCAGCACGGCCAGCGCGTCGGAGTTGCCGGGCTCCAGGTCGTCGAGGGTGAGAGGGCGGCCCTGCTCCATGGCCCGGACCGCGGTGGAGTGCTCCATCCAGGTGAGCAGGTCGCGGCCCACGTGGCCGCGCAGGAAGTCCACGTCCGAAGGGCCGTGCACCTTGTTGCCGACGACCGCGAGCGGCACCTGGAAGTCGGCGGCGTAGTCGCGGTATTGCCGGTAGACGCCCACGCCCTGCCTGGTCGGCTCGGCGACGAGGAAGGTCAGGTCGAAGCGGGTGAACAGGCCGGAGGCGAAGGAGTCCGAGCCTGCCGTCATGTCGACCACCACATACTCGCCCTGGCCGTCGACCAGGTGGTTGAGCAGCAGCTCGACCGCGCCGACCTTGGAGTGGTAGCAGGCGACGCCGAGGTCGTCGTCGCTGAAGGGCCCGGTGGCCATCAGCCTGATGCCCTCGGGGGTGGTGACGGCGTGCTCGTAGGAGGCGAGGTCCGCGAAGGACAGCAGTCGCGAGCCGCGGCCGGGCGGGGTCGTCTTGACCATGGCGTCGGCCGAGGGGATGCGCGGGTTGTCGCCGCGCAGGTGGTCCTTGATCTCGGTGAGATGCGAGCCGAGCGGCTCGGGCGGGTCCTCGAGACCGAAGACGAGGGCCAGGTGCTGGTTGATGTCGGCGTCGATGGCGACCACCGGCGCGCCCTGGCTCGCCACATATCTCGCGAACAGCGCCGACATCGTCGTCTTGCCGCTGCCGCCCTTGCCGACGAACGCCACCCTCACGTGATCCTCCTGGGGCTGATTATGAAAACCGTTTCCACTTGCACGGGTGCCCATCATGCCACACTGGCCGCGTGCGAGATGAGGATTCGGCCCACGTGGCGCGGCCTGGCGACCGGTCCAGGGACGAGTTGCTGGCGCGCGGCGTCCTGCTGCGTGAGGAAGGCAGGCGCGAGGAGGCTCGCGAGCTGCTGGTGGAGCTGGCGGCGCGGCATCCCGGCGACGCCGAGATCGCCTATCAGACGGCGTGGGTGCACGACGCCCTCGGTCTCGAAGCCGAGGCGGCTCCCCACTACGAGCGGGCGCTGGCCGGCGACGGGCTGAGTGCCGAGGACCGGCTGGGCGCCTACACCAAGCTGGGCAGCACGCTGCGGGTGCTCGGACGGTTCGTCGAGGCGCTGGAGCTGTTCGAGCGGGCGCTCAAGGAGTTTCCCGGCGATCCGGGACTGCGGACGTTTCAGGCCATGGCGCTCTACAACCAGGGGCGGCCTCGCGAGGCGGTCTCCGGGCTGCTCAAGCTGCTGGCCGAGTCGGGCGACGTCGGAGGTTACCGGCGGGCCGTCGAGTACTACGCGGACAATCTGGACGAGACGGTCTCGTAGGGCGGAGCGTCCTTCGTAGGGGGCGCGTCAACCCAAGGGTGTAGCCGCTGGTTCGGTCCCTGGGCGGATGTGACCGTACGTGGTCTCGCCGTAGCGTTCAGATGACGGATCGACAGGGTCCGCACGAGCGGGGGGGTGAGAGCGATGGCCGTCATGACCCGGTCAGCGCGACGCACGGTGTCCTGGCAGGTCCTCCTGGCGATCATGGTCGAGGTCTTCCTGATCGTGCCGGTCGGGGTGTTCTACGGGCTGCTCGCCGCCGGTGCCGGCCAGTGGGTCGCGCTCCTGGCCGGAGGCGCCGTGCCGATGGCCGTCCTGGTGCACAAGGTGGTCAGCGGCGGGCGGATCGACGGGCTCGACTGGTTCGCGATCGGCACTTCCGGAAGGGCGTGCGGACGCTCACCGCCCTGTGGGGCGGCGCGCGTGGCGCTCGACTACCACTGATGAGACCGGTGATGGCATCCCGCACGCGCGAAATCGAGTGGACACGACAGGGACGGCCGTCAGTAGCCTGTGCCGGATATGGACAGGGACATCTTGAGCAATCTCGCGCATGCCGATCATCCCATCGCCTCTCCGATCAGCGAGGAGAACCTTTCCCGGCTGCTGCGCAGGGCCCGGCTCCCCGCCGGCGCAAGGGCGCTCGACCTGGGGTGCGGGTCGGCGTTCTGGAGCCTGCGGCTCCTGGAGCTGTACGGCGACGCCACGGCTGTCGGGGTGGACATCTCCGACCAGGGCTTCGCCTTCGCCCGCCAGGAAGCGGCTCTGCGGGGCGTGGGCGACAGGCTGACGTTGCACCATGGCTCCGCGAGCGGGTTCGACCAGGCGGGACCGTACGATCTCGTGCTCTGCGTGGGGGCGACGCACGCCTTCGGCGGGCTGGCCGCCACGATGAAGTCGATCGGGGATCTCGTCGTGCCGGGTGGGCTGGCGCTGGTGGGTGAGGGGTTCTGGGAGCGGCCGCCGGGCGCGGAGCTGGAAGATCAGATCGGGACCTATCGAGACCTGTCAGGGACCGTGGCGGAGGCCGAGGCGAGTGGCTTCCACACGGTGTACGCCCACACCAGCGAGCTCGGCGAGTGGGACGACTACGAGTGGTCGTGGACCGGGTCGCTCATCGACTGGGCGCTGCGCAACCCCGGCGAGGACGGTGAGGCCGCGAGGGCGGCGGCCCTCGCGCACCGTGAGATGTGGCTCGACGGCTACCGTGACCGGCTGGGCTTCGTGACGTTGCTGCTGCGGAGGGTCTAGGGCCCGTTTGCCGGCCGGGCGTACCGACCAGGCCGTCGTCAACCTGCACGCCTCCAGGCCGTCGCGCTCACCACGCTTTTCGACCCCACCGCCTGAGCAACTCCGTTCCTCGAAAGATCGCCCTAAAGTGGATCACCCACAGGTGCGAGGGCCTGGACGGCGGCGGTGATCTCCTTCCTGTGGTAGCTGCTGGTGGGCAGCGTGGCGCCGTGAGCGTGGCGGACGATGCCCTGGGAGTCAATCAGGATGCTGCCCGACTGCTGCAGCGAGCCGAAGACCTTTCTGCTCAGGCCGATCACTTCGTGCGGGGTGGCGTGGCGACCGATGAGGACGGGGAACGGGATCTGGCGCTTGGCCTTCCACGCGGCCGCTGCTTGGCGGTCCTCGGGAACCGCGACGAGCACCTGGACGTTGCCGGCCGCGAACTCGTCGCGGCGCCGGACCAGGTCCTGGACGTGCCTGTTGCATACCGGGCATGACGTCGCCCGCATGAAATAGATCAGCACGGCATGGTGGCCTTGGTAGTCGGACAGGCGGACGGTCTTGCCGTCGGTGTCTTCCAGCACTACGTCGGGCGCGGGCGATCCGGTTTCGAGCATGGCGGAACTCTCCTTCGAACTCGGGCTGTGGGAATACGGTCTGCTCAGGTCAGGCGCTGGCGGCTCCGCGGTCGGGCGGGCCACCAGGGGCGTCGGTCTTGCCGTCCAGGCTGAGCCGGACCCTGCTACGGGCCCGGTGCAGCTGGGACTTCATCGCGGCGTTGCTCAGGCCGAGCGTCTCTGCGACCCTCCGCCCCGGATAGCCCAATACATCCCGCATGATCAGTACTCTGCGCTGAACGTCCGGCAGTTCCCTGATCGCTTGTGCGACGAGCGCGGCTTCCAGACGCCGGATGACCTCGTCCTCGGCCGACGTCGCCAGGCCGGTACCGACCTCGTCATAGCGGTCGACAAGAAGCCGGGCACGGCGCAGGCATTCGTTCCGGACGATTCGGAACATCCACGATGCCAGCGCCCCGGTGGCGCGCAGTGAGCCGATCTTCCGATAGAGGATGATCAGCGCTTCCTGCGCGGCGTCCTCGGCATCCTGTGGGGACGCGCAAAGATGCTCCGCGAAGCGTCGCACGTGAGAATGGGCACCGTGGACCACCGCCGTGATCGACTCGCGATCGCCGGCCTGTGCGGCCTCGATGAGCCGCGTGCTCGCCCAGCCGGGGTCAGCCACGTCCGTGCCCTTGCCGTCGCGAAGTCCTGAAGAGTGCCTGCCGCACCGTCGGCATCATGGCGTCACTCATCCGCATCTCCTCCCCGGCATAACCGTCTACTCATAAGAGGCCCCCACACCGCGAAAGGATTCACCCTTTCAGGACCGACCTCGCCGGCGCACACCGAGCAGCGGGCCAAGGCCGGGCGCGGGCTTCGCTCGGCTGCAAACAACCGCCCTGACCACCTGAAAAGGCACTACTAGGTCTCAGGAGCTAGCGGCAGGCGGCGTCGAGGGCGATCGGCTTCTCGGGGCTCTGCGCCGGGCTGGTCGTCGAGCGGGCGGCCTGCGGAGTGGACGGCGACGTGAGGGTCGGGCGCTCCGAGAGGACCTGCGAGACCTTCTGCCGGATCAGACGCCAGTCCGGGGCGGCGGTGTTGATCAGCGGCGGGACGAAGCTCAGGCTCCGGATGCGGGTGTCCTTGACCTTCTGCGACAGCTCGACCAGGGCGGGCAGGAGGTCCTGCGGGACGTCGGTGGCGATGGCCCGCTTGGTGGCCGTGGCCAGGCCTTCGAAGCTGTTGATCACGGTCACCGGGTCGGCCTGCTTGGCGACGGCGTTGAGCAGGCACTTCTGGCGGCCCATGCGCACGTAGTCGTCGCTGTCGGTGCGGGAGCGGCCATACCAGAGGGCTTCCTCGCCGTTGAGCTTGCGCGTGCCGGCGGGCAGCAGGCCTTCGCGGTACTTGCCGTACACGATGGGTTCGTCGACGGTGACCCGGACCCCGCCCATGGCGTCGATGATCTCGGCGAAGCCCTTCATGTCGATCATGGCGTAGTAGGACACCGGGATGCCGAGGATGCCGCCGACCGTCTCCTTGAGCAGGGCCGGGCCGCGCTTGCCCCTGGCGACGCCGGGGACCGTCTCCGGGTGGTCCTCGGCGTACTGGAAGACCTCGTTGAGCAGGCCGGGCGTGGTGGGGCCGTCTCCGGTGAAACCGCTGGGGAAACGGGACCGGGCGGGGCCGTTGGGCATTGGCACGTCTTCGAGGTTGCGCGGCAGGCCGAACAGGGTGGTCGCGCCGGTCGCTGTGTCCACGCTGGCCACGGTCATGCTGTCGGTGCGCACCCCGGGCCGGTTCGGGGCGGAGTCCGCGCCGACGAGCAGGAAGTTGACGCGCTGGGCGCCGTTCCACGGATCCTCGGACATGACCGGGCCGGTGTTGGCGGCGAACAGGTGGTGCACCATGTCACGCGACAGGTAGGCGAGCCTGGCGGCGTAGGCGGTCGGGGCCAGGATGAGCGCGCACAGGGCGATGGTCAGGCCGGTGGTGAGCGCCCGGCCGAGGGCGCCGGCGGCGGTGGGCCGCACCAGCACGTAGGACCAGATGATCACTGCGGTCCAGGCGACCGCCAGGGCGGCCAGCGCGAGGGCGAGCACGGTGATCCAGCGCGGCTGGACGGCCAGCGACAGCAACCGGGTGCTGAACGCGGTCAGCATCGTGAGGATGAAGGCGAGCAGCAGCACGTGGGCCGACATGAGCAGCAGGCCGGTCCTGTGGCGGTGTGCCGCCAGGTGGGCGACCCCCCAGAGCAAGGCCGATCCGGCCGTGAGCGCGAGACTCGTCCCGAGCCCGAAGTCGCGGTCCTTTCCTGTCATGCCTGGTCAAACCCCCATCGCCCGCCATTCTCTGCAACGTTAGTCATAGGTTGCGGATGATTGACACGTCCCAAGGGAAGTGTCGGGTCAACAACGGGTCAAGAGATTCTTGAGTTATAACGTGAATGTGCTGAATCGACGCGGTAGGTATGGGTTAGATGCGCCTTGGGCCTTTGGCGGCCTTGTGCTGGGCGCGGTCCTGCTGTTCGCGCTGACGGCGGCCTCGCTCGCCAACGACATCCTGGCGGCTGCCATCGCCTTCCTCGTCGGCGGCCTCTACACCCTCGCCAGCGCGTCGAGCTATCTCTACACCACGCGCCGGGGCAAGTTCGCGGTCTGGGCAGAGGAACTGCCCGAGTTGACGGGCGAGGAGAAGCTCCTCGACCTCGGCTGCGGCCGGGGCGCGGTACTGCTGCTCGCGGCCAGGCGGCTCGACCGGGGCAGCGCCACGGGCGTCGACCTGTGGCGGTCGAAGGGCCGATCCGGCAACGGCCAGGCGGCCACCCGCGCCAACGCCGAGGCCGAAGGCGTCTCCGAACGCGTCGAGCTGGTCACGGGGGACATGCGGGAGCTGCCGTTCGACGACGCGTCCTACGACGTGGTGGTCTCCGCCCTGGCCGTGCACGACATCGCCGACCCCGAGGGGCGCGAGCGCGCGATCCGCGAAGCCCACCGGGTGCTGCGCCCCGGCGGGCTGCTGCTGATCGCGGACTTCCACCACATCCCCGCGTACGAGGACACGCTGCGCGCGCTCGGAGTGGTCGACGTCCACAGGCGCGACCTGGGGTGGCGCTACTGGTACGGCGGGCCCTGGTTCAGGACCTGGATGCTCCGAGCACGCAAGCCATAACCCTGTTTTCTTCAGGTTTGCCATTCGCCCAGGGGGTATCGAGTTGACCTTATGAGCGAGGTGGAGACCGGCACCGTCACCACTAAGGTGCCTGCCCGGCTTGACCGGTTGCCATGGTCACGCTGGCACTGGATGATCGTCATCGGGCTGGGCACCGTCTGGATTCTCGACGGGCTCGAAGTCACCATCGTGGGCAACCTGTCCGCCCAGCTCGCCAAGCCGGGCAGCGGCCTGGAGATCACCCAGGCGCAGGTGGCGGGTCTCGCCGCGGCCCTCTACGTGGCCGGCGCCTGCTCGGGGGCGCTGTTCTTCGGCTGGCTGACCGACAGGTTCGGCAGGAAGAAGCTGTTCATCATCACGTTGCTGGTGTATCTCGCGGCCACGCTGGCGACCGCGTTCTCCTTCAGCGCGTGGTGGTTCTTCCTCTTCAGGTTCCTCACCGGGTTCGGCATCGGCGGGGAGTACGCGGCCATCAACTCCGCCATCGACGAGCTCATCCCCAGCAGGCACCGCGGCAGGATCGACATCCTCATCAACGGCAGCTACTGGCTCGGCGCGGCGGGCGGCGCACTGCTGACCGTCCCGCTGCTGAACAACCTGCCCGTCAACATCGGCTGGCGCGTGGCGTTCGGCCTTGGCGTGGTGCTCGGCCTGGCGATCCTCCTGGTGCGCAGGCATGTGCCGGAGAGCCCGCGATGGCTGTTCATCCACGGACGGGATCGCGAGGCGGAGAAGATCGTCGAGGACGTCGAGCGCGAGGTGGGCGGCGACCTGCCGGAGCCCGAGCAGTCCATGACCATCCACCAGCGCAAGTCGATCGGGTTCATCCGGATCGCGCACACCATGGTGGCGCTCTATCCCAAGCGGACCGTGCTCGGCCTGTCGCTCTTCATCGGCCAGGCGTTCCTGTACAACGCGATCACGTTCGGGTACGCGCAGATCCTGTCGACGTTCTACGGCATCGACACCTACACCGGTTACTACTTCGCCGTCATCGCGGTCGGCAACTTCCTCGGCCCGCTGCTGCTCGGCAGGCTCTTCGACACCGTGGGCCGGATCCCGATGATCTCGGCCACCTATGTCGGCTCCGGGCTGCTGCTTCTCGGCACGGCCTGGCTGTTCAACCAGGGCGTGCTCACCGCGGTCACGCTGACGGCCTGCTGGTCCGTGGTGCTCTTCGTGGCCTCGGCGGGGGCCAGCTCGGCCTACCTGACGGTGAGCGAGATCTTCCCCATGGAGACCAGGGCGATGGCCATCGCGTTCTTCTTCGCGATCGGCACCGCCGCCGGCGGCATCGCCGGTCCGCTGATCTTCGCCGAGCTGGTCTCCACCGGGGTGCCCAGGGACACGGCCCTCGCCTTCGTGATCGGCGCCATACTGATGATCATCGCCGGCATCGTGGAGTTGGTCTTCGGCGTCAAGGCCGAGCGGAGGGGGCTGGAGGACATCGCCGCGCCCCTCTCGGCGGTCACGCCGGGCAAGACCCCGTGACCCGTTCGCCGGGTCAGCCCGCCGCCGTCAACCTGGCCAGCCCCGCCACCTGCTCGATGTACGCGCTCGGCAGGCCGTACAGCAGGCCGGCGAGCTCACCGTCGTGGATCACCGGCAGCGCGGCCAGCGCGTCGGCGGCCAGCCCCGTGCAGTGGTCGATCGTGGCGTCCACCATGTCGCTCGCCCGCAACCTGCGCAGGACCTCCTCCACCGCGGCATCGGTCATGTCCCTGCCCAGCAGGTGGGTCACCTCGGCGCCGGCCAGGAGCAACGGCAGGCTGTAGACGCCCTGGCGCAGGTCGTTGCCCGCGGGCTTGCCGAGCTGCTCGGCGGACGCGGTCAGATCGAGCAGGTCGTCGAGGACCTGGAAGATCAGGCCGAACTTCTCCCCGTACGCCGCCATCCGGGCCCGCTCCTCCGGCGAGGCGTACGCGCACACGGCGCCCACCAGGCAGCTCGCGCGGAACAGGGCGGCGGTCTTGCCGGTGATCGACCTGATCGCGCTGTCCACCGTCCGCCTCTCGTCGAACAGGTCGGTGGTCTCCAGATACTGGCCCTCGGCCAGCTCCACCACCACCGCGGCAAGCACCTCGGCCACCGGCTTGGACACCGACGTGATCGCGGCCAGCCCGGCCTTGGCCAGCATGAAGTCCCCGATGACCAGCGCCTTGCCGTCACCGAGATCGGCGTTGAGCGTACGGGTGCCGCGCCGTTCCACGGCCCTGTCCATGAGATCGTCATGCACCAGGGAGCCGGTGTGGATGAGCTCCACGCACGCCGCCGCCGTGATCACGCGGCGGTCCGGCTGCTTGCCCAGGGCCAGGGAGGTGGCCAGGGTCAACGCCGGACGCAGGCGCTTCCCGCCGGCGCCGACGATCCGCCCGATCCCCGCGTTGATGCCGGGGAGCACGGAGGAACCGCTCAGCCGGTGAATCCTGGCCTCGACCTTGCGTAGGCCCTGGGCGATGGCGGGGGATCTCAGGAGTTCGTCCATACGATCAAGCCTGTGTCATGAGGGCTGTGCGGTTGCTGAGAGATCCTGAGGCGCCTCTCAGGCCTCGGGTGCCGTCGTGGGCGCCGAGATCATGGGGGCACGGGTCTACGCCTAGGTCGTCACCTGGCGGAAGAGGATGGTGGCGCGGAAGCTGCCCGGCGCTTCGGGGTCCGGTTCCACCTTGGCGCTGATGATGTGCAGCTCCGCCCCTTCGCCGAAGAAGCGTTCGGCCACGGGGTAGGCGGCGGCTTCGATGCCGCCGGGCGTTGGCTCGCTCACCGTCACGGACAGCTCGAAGGGGATGGGATCGCGCTTGTGCATGTCACACACCTTCAGGTTTCGCCGCCGGGGGGAGCGGGTCACGTTCAGAGCGACCTACCCAAAGGAGCGGAACTTACGACGGATGGGCTTGACCCGGGCTGTGTGTGAGGCTTTATGCCTGCATGTGCCGACTGGTGGAGGTCATCATGACAATGGCGGATCGCGTCGAAGCCGTCCTGCGCGCCGGAGAGGCGCCGAATCTGCACGGGCTCGTGGTGCTCCAGCACGGGCGGGTGGTGCTGGAGCGGTACGGCGCGGGCGAGGACCACAAGCTCGGGGACTCGCTGGGGCACGTCACGTTCGACGCCGGCACGCTGCACGACGTGCGGTCCATCAGCAAGAGCGTCGTCGCGCTGCTGTACGGCATCGCGCTGAAGGACGGGCTGGTGCCGGAGCCGGGGGAGGGGCTGGTCCGCCAGTTCCCGGAATATCTGGACCTGGTCGCCGATCCGGCTCGCGCCCACCTCACCATCGAGCACGCGCTGACCATGACCCTCGGCCTCGAATGGGACGAGAGCGCGCCCTACACGAGCGCGGCCAACAGCGAGATCGCCATGGAGGAGGCCCCGGACCGGCACCGCTACGTCCTCGAACGGCCCATCGTCGAGGAGGCGGGCAGGCGGTGGTCCTACTGCGGCGGAGCCTCGGCGCTGATCGGCGGGATCATCGCCAAGGGCACCGGGAGGCCGCTGGCTGAGTACGCGCGGGCCGCCCTGTTCGAGCCGCTCGGGATCGGCGAGTTCGAGTGGACGACGGGGAGAGACGGGATGGCCCTGGCGGCCGCGGGGTTGCGGCTCAAGCCGCGCGACCTGGCGACGATCGGGACGATGGTGCTCGACGGCGGCGGGGGGATCGTGCCGGGGGACTGGCTCGACGAGGTGCTGCGCCCGCGCGTCCCGATCGGCGACGACTTCGCGTACGGCTATCAGTGGTACGTCGACACCGGCGAGGTCCGCAAGGTGGGCGCGCACGGCAACGGCGGGCAGCGGCTCTACCTCGTCCCCTCGCGGGAACTGGTGGTGGCGTTGACGGCGGGCGACTACAACGACTCCACCCAGCCCAGCACCACGGCCGTGTTCAAGGCGCTGCTCGGCTGACGGCCGACGACACCGCCGTCACGGACCAGCGCCTCCAGACCACTCAGCCCCGCAGGTCAGACAGGTCCTCGTCGCTGAGACCGAGGTCCTTCGCCCCGAGGTTCTCCTCCAGGTGATCGAGCGAGCCGGTGCCCGGAATCGCGAGCACCGACGACGAGGTCGCCAGCAGCGAGGCGATCCTGACCTGCGCCGTGGTCGCGCCCAGGCGTGCTGCGACCGTGCCGAGCCGTTCGGTGTCGAGCGGGCTGCGGCCACCGCCGAGCGGGAAGTAGGGCACGTACGCGATGCCCGCTTCCTCGCACTCCGCCAGCAGCCCCATGTCCTCGCTGTGCTGGTTCTGCACCGCCGCGACGGGCGCGATCGCCCGGGCCTCGGCGAGCTGGGCGTTGTCCACGTTACTGACGCCCAGGTGCCTGATCAGCCCCTCCGCGCGGAGTTCGGCCAGCACCGCGAACCGTTCGGCGATCGACTCGCCGCCCGGCCCGGTCATCCCGCCGACCCGCAGATAGACCAGGTCGAGCCGGTCCAGCCCGAGGGAGCGCAGATCCGCCTCGACCAGGCCGCGCAGCTGATCAGGCGTCGCCTGCTCGCTCGGCATGCCGTTCGGTCCGCGCAGGGGCCCGACCTTCGTCGCGATCACCAGGTCGGCGCTGTAGGGGGTCAACGCCGTGCGGATCAGCTCGTTGGCCAGCACCGTTCCCCTGCCGTAGAAGCCGGCCGTGTCGATGTGGTTCACGCCCAGTTCCACGGCGCGCCGGAGCACCGCGATGCCGTTCTCGGGGGCTCGCGCCGGGCCGTCGAAGGTGCCCATCGCCAGGCGCATCGCGCCGAAGCCGAGCCGGTTGATGGTCAGGTCTCCGCCGAGGGAGAAGGTAGGGGTCGTCATGCGGCTCATGGTGTCCGCCGCCACGACGGCCCGCGAGCTCGTGGCAGCTTGCTGCCAGACTGGAGGTATGCGGAGCGAACAAGTCTTTTCAGTCCAAGGGGACGCAGAGTTGGTCGCGCGTGCCGGTCATCTCTTCGAGTCCGTGCAGACCGAGTTCCTGTGCGCCGCCCGGGACCTCAGGACCTGGTCGCAGCCGGAGGCCAGGGCCGCGATCCGCAACCGGATGCGCGCCGCCGATTCCCCGGACTTCACCGCTCGCAAGCTGCTCAGCCCGGTCGCGCTGGTCGACGAGGAGGCCCGCGCGCACCTGCGGCTGCTGCAGAGCAAGGGCGCTCTCGTGCGGATCAGCGGCTCGCTGCTGCCCAACGAGACCATCGTCATCGACCGGCGGGTGATGATTCTCGCCGGCCGAGAGACCCCTGCCGGCCGCGACTACACCGTGACGACGTCGCAGACGCTGGTCGACGGCGTCCACTCGCTGTTCTGTGCGATCTGGGACGGCGCCGTCGATCTCGACACCTACCTGCGCGGCGACGTCCCGCATCTCGATGCCGAAGGGCGCGTGATCCTCGAAGCCCTGGGTTCGGGACTTACCGACGAATCCGCGGCCAGACGGCTCGGCGTCTCGCTGCGCACCTACCGGCGGCGCGTGGCCGAGCTGATGGCCACGCTGGAGGCCGACTCCCGCTTCCAGGCCGGGCTGCGCGCGAGCGAGCTGGGGCTGTCCCGCTGAAGAGCGTGATGATCGCGGCCCTTCCGGTCTACAGAGGGAGACGGTCGATCGCCGTCCGGAAGGCGGCCACGGCCGCTCGGATCGCCGGATGGTCTCCGTACCCTCGCCTGAAGGCCGCCAGCGTGCGGCGGCTCAGCGGGAGCGGGGTCAGTCCGACGCCGGGTGGGGGCGCGAGTGCGGCGAGTTGCGGCACGAGTGCCACCCCGTGGCCGGCGGCGGCGAAGGCGAGCACGGTGTCGAAGTCGTCGACGTGGTGGCGGACGAGCGGTTCGAAGCCTGCTGCCTGACATGCCCTGATCGTCATGGTGTGGCAGAGGGTGCCGGGCTTGCCGGCGATCCACGGGTCGCCGGCGGCCTCGGCGATGGCCGGCCGGTTCGTCAGGTACATCGGCTCGCTGAAGAGGGCCTCCGTCTCCAGCGACGGGTCGGTGACCGGCGGCACGAAGTCGTACTCGTGCACCAGCGCGACGTCCAACTCGCCCGCGCGCAGGGCGGCCGAGACGTCGGCGGGGTCGATCTCGGAGACCATCGGCACCAGGCCGGGGTGCGCGCCGGTCAGGCCGGCGAGCGCGGGAGGGAGCAGCACCCGCGTCGCCGTCGGGAACGCGCCGATGCGCAGCGGGCCCGCGGGGCCGCCGCGGACGGCGGCGAGCGCGGCGGCGGCGCGTTCGAGCTCCTCCAGCACCGCCTGCGCGTGCTCGACCAGCAGATATCCCGCCGGGGTGAGCGTGACGGTGCGGCCGGTGCGTTCGAGCAGCGGCACGCCGGCCTCCTTCTCCAGGGCGCTGAGCTGCTGGGAGACCGCCGACGGGGTGAACGTGACGGCTTCGGCGACGGCGGCGATGGTGCCGCGCCGGGACAGTTCGCGGAGAAGGTGGAGCTTTCGAGGGTCCAGCATCAGACAAGCTTACGCTGGACCGCAGAAATCGTCGCTGGACCTAACGGGTTCGCAGGCGGCACGCTCGAAGCATGCTGAGTGGAATCCATGTACCTCTGATCACCCCGTTCACCTCGACCGGCGAGGTGGCCGTGGACGCGGTCGAGAAGCTCGCCGGCCACGTGCTCGACCAGGGCGCGTCCGGGCTGGTGGCGCTGGGCACGACCGCCGAGGTCGCGGCGCTGAGCCCCGCCGAGCGCGGCCAGGTGATCGAGGTGTGCGCGCGGGTCTGCGGGGAGCGCGGCGTGCCGCTGACCGTCGGCGTCACCGGGAACGACACGAGGGGCGCCGCCGAGGCGCTGAAGGAGCTGCCCGAGGGGGTCGCGGCCGCGCTGGTGACGGTGCCGTACTTCCTGCGGCCGGGTGAGCGCGGGGTCGTCGCGCACTTCGAGGCGCTGGCGGAGGAGACGCCGGTGCCGCTGGTGATCTATCACATCCCCTACAGGACCGGGCAGGCGGTGAGCGCCGCCACCCTGCGCCACGTGGGCGCGCACCCCATGGTCGCGGGCGTGAAGTACGCCGCCGGGGGGATCGACCAGGACGCCGTGGACCTGCTCGGCGACCTGCCCGACGGCTTCCAGGTGCTCGGCGGGGACGACGCGTTCGTCTCGCCGCTGCTGGCGCTGGGCGCCTCCGGCGGCATCCTGGCCTCCGCGCACCTGGCCACGGACCGCTTCGCCGAGCTCGTGGACGCCTGGCACGCCGGCGACGTGGTGAGGGCCAGGACGCTGGGGCACCGGCTGGCACGGCTGTCCGCCGCGCTCTTCGCCGAGCCGAACCCGACAGTCATCAAGGGCGTGTTGCACGCCCGGGGCCTGATCCCGACCCCGGACGTGCGGCTGCCGCTGCTGCCCGCGAGCGAGCGGGCCGTCTCACAGGCTGACATGGTGCTGGTACATCCAGGCCAGTGACGTCTGACCGGCGGTCCTCTTCAGGAAGTACGGCATCAGCGCGTCGCGGAAGACCCGGGCCACCGGGCCCGCCGCCTTGCTGTTGCTGATCGTCCTGGCGTAGGCCACCACCCGCTCGACCCTGCCGCGCCGCTCGCTCTCGAACAGCCGGAACGCCTCACCGTGGCCGGCGGTGTCCCGAAGGCACCTGGCCAGCACCACGGCGTCCTCGATGGCCAGCGAGGCGCCCTGGCCGGAGCTGGGCGAGGTGGCGTGCGCGGCGTCGCCGGTCAGCAGGACCCGGCCGCGGTGCCAGGTCGGCAACGCCGGCAGGTCGTGGATCGGCAGCATCGGCCCGACCTCGGCGCGGCGGATCAGTTCGGCGGAGAAGTTCGCGTCGTCCTCGAACGCCTCGACCAGGATGGGCTTCCAGTCGCCGGGCACGTCACCGAGCTCGCGCGGCAGGTTGGCGAACCACCAGGTCTCGCCGGACTCGGCCACCGTGTAGCCGAAGAACGCCCGCTTGCCGAAGACCATGTGGTAGACGCCGGGCTCGCCGGTGAAGTCCCCGTCGCGCACGATCCCGCCGCCGCTGTAGAGACCCGCGTAGCGGGGCGCGGGCGCGTCCGGGTCGAGCAGGCGGCGGGTGCGCGACCGCACGCCGTCGGCGGCGATGAGCAGGTCGCCGGTGGCCTCGGTGCCGTCCTCGAAGCGGGCCGTCACCTGGCCGCCGGTGTCCTCGAAGGAGACCAGGCGCTTGCCGTACGAGATCGGGATCCCGCGCCGCACGGTCTCGTCGCGCACGATCCGGTAGAGGTCCGAGCGCAGGATGGTGTGGCTCACCGTGCCGTCGTCGAGCGCCATCCCGTTGGCCACCTCGCCCAGGCGCTTGCCGGTGCCGCTCCACATGACCATGTGCGGGGTGGGGATGCCCGCGAGCATCACCTCGCGGTGCGCGTCCAGCGTCCGCAGCGCGTCCAGGCCGTTGGAGGCGATGTTGAGGAACGCGCCCACGCCCTCGGCCGTCTCGCTGCGAGCCTCGAAGATCTCGGCGTCGACGCCCACCTCGCGCAGCGCCATGGCGATGGCGGGCCCGCCGATTCCGCAACCTATGACCAGAGCCTTCATCATGATAACCTTTCGTTCGGTCGAACGAAATATATGTCGAGGAGGTGCTCGTGTCCAGAGATATTTCGGAGCACCGAAAGAATTTGCTGGAGGCGCTGAGCATGGCCGGGCGCGACAACAGCAACGCCGCGGTGATGTACCACACCGCCATGGGCGAGCGGATGGGCCTCGGGGCGAGCGAGGAGAAGACCCTCGACCTGCTGCAACGCCTCGGACCGCTGACCGCGGGCGAGATCTCCCAGCACACCGGGCTGGCGCCGGCCTCGATCAGCGGGCTGATCGACCGGCTGGAGGCCAAGTGGCTGGTACGGCGCGTCCGGCACGAGAAGGATCGCCGGCGGGTCATCGTGGAGATCAACCACGAGCGGATCGCCGGCTTCGGTGAGCTCTTCGAGCCGCTGGTGACCGGGCTCACCGAGCTCTACGCCGGCTACTCCGACCAGGAGCTGGAAGTGATCCTCGACTTCCTCCAGCGGGCCACCGCCGTCCAGCGAGCGGCCACCGCGAAGCTCACCGAGCGGAGCTCATGACTCCCTGATGGCCGAGCCGACCTCCCGGACCCGGTCCGCCAGCAGCCCGAGGGCGCCGACCGCCCTGGTCATCGGATCGTCGCCGCTGCCGCCCAGCGCCTTGGCCCGCAGGTAGGCCGCCTTGATCTCGGTCCAGCGGGCCTGCTGCTCAGCGGTCATGCGGCCGCGCAGCTCGGCGAGCTTGAGCAGGTTCGCCTCGGCGTCGGTGGTGAGGGTCTGCGCCTCGCCCAGGTAGTGGTCGTCGATCACCGCTTCGAGCTCGGCCTCGTTCATCGCCGGGACGATGCGCTCGGCCAGCTTGTTCATGTTGCGGTAGGAGCCCTGCAGCCGGTACGGCGGCTCGGTACGGGCGGCGTCGGACTGGGCCGCCGAGGCGATGTAGGCCCGGTTGTTGGCCAGGACCACCTCCTGCGCCCGCACCAGCTTGCGCAGCACGCTCAGGATCTGGTCCAGCTCGGGCCCCGAGTAGGGATGGCTGAGCTGGTCGGGCCTGACGGCCTGGTCGCCCTTCGCCAGCCGGACCAGGAGCTCGACATCCGACCGGTCTCGGGCCGACAGCGGCGCGAGCACCGGGTTGGAAGTGAGGGCGTTGTCGATGTAGCTCAGCGCGAACAGCTCGTCCCTGCCCGACAGGACGTCGCCCAGGTTCCACACGTCAGCGCGGTTGGCGAGCATGTCGGGGATGCGGAACCGCTGGCCGGACTCGGTGTACGGGTTGCCCGCCATGCACACCGCGAACCTCTTGCCGCGCAGGTCGTAGGTGCGGGTGCGGCCGTTCCAGACACCCTCGATGCGGCGCTGGGCGTCGCACAGCGAGATGAACTTCTGCAGCAGCTCGGGCGAGGTGTGCTGGATGTCGTCCAGGTACAGCAGCGTGTTGCCGCCGCTCTCCAGCGCGAAGGAGATCTTTTCGACCTCCTGCCTGGCGGTGGCGTTCGGCGCCTCCGCCGGGTCGAGCGACGTCACCGCGTGCCCCAGCGCCGGCCCGTTCACCTTCACGAACATCAGTCCCAGGCGGCTGGCGACGTACTCCATCAGCGTCGTCTTGCCGTAGCCGGGCGGCGAGATGAGCAGCAGCAGGCCCATCTGGTCCGTCCGCTTCCCCTCGCCGGAGGCCCCGAGCTGCTTGGCCAGGTTGTCGCCGATCAGCGGCAGGTAGACCTCGTCCAGCAGCCTGTTGCGCACGAAGGCGCTCATGACCTTGGGGCGATACTCCTCCAGCCGCAGCCTGGCCCGCTCGGCCTCGACCAGCTCGGTGCGGCGCCGCTGGAAGGCCCGGTAGGCCGGCACCCGCTCCGCCGCGAACCGCCGCGTCCGGTCCAGGATCTCGTCCAGCCGGATCTCCAGTTTCCTGTCCACGATCCGCGGGTGCGCCCCCAGCAGCCCGTCCACGGTCGCGGCGACCGCCGCGCTGGAGTCGTGCCGCTCCAGGTCGCAGAGCTGCACCGCGATGGCCTCGGGCAACTCCGGCCCCTGGCTGAACGCCCCGAGCCAGGCCTGGGCGAGCTGCACCCGCTCAGGCAGGGCGACGGCCTTGAGGTCCTCCTCGAACTCGCGCACCTTGGCCGGTCCCAGAGCCTGGTGGAATCCCTCGACCAGATCCCGCGCGGCCTTGCTGGTCACGAACCCGTCGGGCTTGCCGGCGAGCTCCTCGACGAGATACTCCCCGGCGATGCCGGCGACATCCCCGGCCACATCCCCGGCCGCACCGCCGGCCGCACCGCCGGCCGCGTCGCCGCCCGGCGCGCCGACGGTCGCCAGGAACGCGCCGATCAGCCCGCCCAGCTCCGCTGCCAGCGACGCGAGCGCGGGCGTGGTCCCGAAGACCGCTCTGGCCCGGCCGAGCGACACGGCCCGGGTGGCGAATGTTTTACGTGAAACCTCCTGGACCCCGTACGCCCAGAAGAGCTGGGCCGCCGCCCTCGCCTTCGGCGGGTAGCGCAGCAGGCCCGCGCCTTCGCGCAGCCGGAGGAGGGTGTCGAGGATGGCGGTGGCGTCGTGGTCGTGGACGCCCTGCTCGTAGCCCTCGTCGTAGCGCTCCTGGGCGGCCCGCCGGACGAGCTCGGGCAGGTCGGGGCCGAGGGCCGCGGTCTCCATGAGGGACGCGGCCAGGTGCTCGGCGCGGTAGACCTCGGCGGTCTCCGAGACGAGCAGCTGGTCCCAGAAGGGGCGGGTGTCGGCGAAGGAGGCAGGGGCCGGAGAGCGGTAATCAGTGCCGGTGATGGCGAAGTGCATCTCGACGTGCTCGTGGTCGCGGCCGCTTCGCTCCACGTGTGGCACCAGCGTGAGGTCGATCGGCTGGGTGTTGACGGCGAAGCGGTGGCGGCCGAGGCGGATGGTCTCGCCGCCGTCGCTGAACAGGTCGAGCCGGTCGCGCAGGGCACGCCCGGCCTCCTGCTGCGCCGCCTTGACCCGGCCTTCCAGCTCCTCGGCCCGTACGGGGTCGCCGAGGTCGCGCAGCTCGGCGGAGACGGATCGGAGCTTGGCCACCATGGGGTCGGTGGCGAAGTAGGTGTTGACCTCGTCGAGCGAGCCGAGCGTGGAAAGCCTTCTGGTGATGCTGCCGAGCGTGCGTTCCGCCGAGGCGAACAGCCGGTCGGCGCGGCGGGCGAGCGCGTCCAGCTGCGTCTGCTTGCGGGCCGAGAAGGCCTCGTAGACGTCCTCGCGCTTGGCGTTGAGCTGCTCGGCGAAGTCGTCGAACTCGCCGAAGCGCGACTCCAGGTTCTCCACCTGGAGCATCAGCCTGCCGAGCTGCTCGTCGCACTTGGCCGGGGTGTCTGCGACGGCGAGCGCGCCGGTGATGGCCTGGCCGAGCAGCGCGAACTCGGCCGCGAACGCCGCCCTGCCCTCGGCGCCGAGCAGCTCGCGCCGGCGCCCGTCCAGCAGGGCCCGAGCCCGGTTGACGCCGCCGAGCACCTCGGCGATCCGGCTCAGGATGGAGGTGCGGACGGTGGCGTCGGCGATGTCGAGCGAGCCGACCACCTCGGTGACGACGTCGAGTCCCTCCGTCTGCGTGGCCAGCCGCTCGGCGACCGGCGCTGCCTCCGCCACGGTGCTGATCGCGGACGCCTCCGCGGCGAGCCCCTCCACGGCCGCGTGGTAGGCGGTGAACGCCTCGGGCTGCTCCAGGAACGCGATGGCCCGGCCGCCCGCCGAGGTGAGCTCACCGGTCAGCGCGTCGGCGAGCTCGTCCAGCCTGGCCAGGTCGAGGTAGCGGACCTCGCGCAGCGTCACCAGGTGCCCCTGGGCCCTGCGCAGGGTGGCCAGCAGGGTGACCCAGGCGTCGGCCGTCGTGGGGGAGTCGCCCGCGGAGCGGCGCAGCAGGTGGGTGACCTCCTCGGCGGCCTCGGCGAGCGTGCCGGCCGCCTGGCGGGTGAGCTGCTCGACGCTCTCGTACTCGTCGAGGACCTGCTCGGCGGTGGCGCGCACGTCGGCGAGCGGGCCGCGCAGGCCGTGCTCGCCGAGCCAGTGATAGCTGTCGAAGGCGCGCGTGCAGGCGGCGATCAGCGCCTCGAAGGTGGCGGCCGACGGCGCCATCTCCTCGACCATGCGGGACACCGACAGGCAGTCGGAGATCCCGCGCACCAGCTCGGCGTTGCCGATGCGCTCCAGCGGCCCGGTGCCGGAGGGCTGGGCGGCGGCGTAGGTGTCGGAGACGTACGGCGTCTGCCACACCTGCATGGGGTGCACCCGCGTCGGCTCCTCGGAGGTGGCGCGGAAGACCACCATGGTGCCGTCGTCGAACACCGAGTAGCCGTGGCAGACGATGGGGTTCGCCACCTCCTTCCTGATCACGTTGTACGGCAGCAGCAGCGAGCGTCCGTCACCTCTGGCGTGGAAGACGTACAGCACGTCCTCGCCGTTGGGGGAGCGGACGACCCGCTCGAACTCCAGGTCGCTGACGTCGGTGTCGAACGTCTTGCTGACCCCCGTGGCGAGGTAGTAGCCCCCGGGGAAGATCAGCCCCTGGTCCTCCGGCAGCCGCCGGCACGCCTGGCCGATCCCGTCCAGCCTGTCCACGGCCTTGGTGCGGGTGTTGAAGACCAGGTGACGCCACTCGGTCTCCTTGTACGGCCTGATCCGCATCAGGATGAGCGGCCCGACGCGGGCGTGCTCGACGTCGGCGTCGGCCAGGCTCTGCAGGGGCTCGGCGACGGGCTCGGCGTAGATGCCCTCGCCGGACTCGGTGTTGTTCTCGATCTTGATGGTGAGGTCGCCGCCGACGGTCTCGACGAACACCTCGTCCTCGATGGAGATGTGCGGGTGGCGGCCGAGCACGTGGTCGTCGCGGGTGGTGGCGGTCCACTCGAAGTCGTGGGAGGCCGGGAAGACATGGTCCCGCTCCCCGCGATTGTCCTGATATTTCGTGACCCCGGTGGGCGAGACCGTCCAGCGGAGGACGCGGATGTCGGCCGGGCCCGTCCGGAAGACGGCCAGCAGCTTGCCCTCCACCCGCCTGAGCTGCGCGAGCGTGGTCTCCTTGTAGTAGCGGTAGAGCTCGGCGAAGTCCTTCCCGAAGGCCGGGTCGTCCAGGGCCGCCAGCTTCTCCGGGTCGAACCTGAAGGCGTCGCCGTCCCGGGTGAACCGGTGCACCGAGAAGACGTCGGCCACCGCGGTCTCCGGCTTGAGCCCGATGAAGACGTTGTAGCCGAACAGCATGACGTCACCCACGGAGACGATGTCCCTGGGGACGCAGTTGTTCTCCGTGCGGATCCGCTCGGTGCCCAGCAGGCGCAGCTCGGCCCCGCCGAACACTTTCAGGCGCTCCGTGTTGACGGCCTCCGCCGCCTTCGACAGCGCCTTGGCCTGGGCGCCGAGCCGGTTGCTGAGCACCTCGTAGGTGCCGGCCTCAAGGACCGCGGTGCTCGTGAGGCCGGGCTGCTGGGCGTTCTCGATCACGCTGTCAGGCCTTCGCGGGGACCAGCGCCGTCACCGAGGAGTCGGCCACGCCGAGCCGGCGGGCGGTCTCCAGCAGCTCGCCCAGCGCTCCGGAGTCCGGTCCGCCACGCTGGATGAGCCGTATGAGCAGCGCCGACACGGTCAGGTTCTTCAGGTCCTCGCTGCTGACCCCGCCGATCACGCCGGCCAGATCCTCCATCAGGCTGGCGGAGCCGTTCAGGTAGGGCGTGGTCAGCGATCGGGCGACGTCGGAGTGCTCGACGAACCCGTCGACCACCTTGCCCGCGGTGATCGAGCCCACCACCCGGTCGAAGAACATCGTGTCGCCGCCGACGATGTCGATGTTCGCCTTGGCCAGGCCGGCGGCCAGCACGCTCGCCTGCGACTCCGCCACCTGCCGGGACACGTCGATCTGCTTGAGCCGCACTTCCTTGTCGGCCTCCAGCCGCAGGCGGTACTCCTCGTGCGCGCGGCTGGCCTCGTCCAGTGCCGCCAGCGCGGCGGCCTTCTCCGTCAGACCCTCGGCCTCGGCCTTCAGCTTCTCGCCCACCGCGGCGGCGTTGGCCAGGGCCATCGCCTGCTCTCCCTCCGCCTGTGCCTTGAGCCGGTCGCCCTCGACCACGGCCATCGCCCTGGCGCCGTCGGCCTCGGCCCTGAGCTTCTCGCTCAGCACCATCGCCTCCGCGCGGCCGACCTTCTCGATCGCCTCCGCGTCGCGCTCCCTGACCTGGACCTCGGCCAGCCCGGACGCGGCGGACTCGGCTTGGATCCCCTCGGCCAGCCGGATCTTGGCCCTGGTGTCCAGCTCGGCGGCCTGCTGCCTGGCCTCGGCGAGCACCAGCTCCTCGCGGGCCTTGAACTTCGAGGCCGCCTCCGCGGCCTCGGCCGCCTTGATGCCCTTGACCAGGTTCTCCTGCGCCTCCGCCTCGGCGGCGATGATCACCGACTGGCGGGTGCGCTCGGCCTCCTCGACCACGCGCAGCCGCTTGATGGCCTCCTCCTGCTCGGCCACCGTCTTGTCCACCGCGATGCGCTCGCGCACGACCTCGGCGATCGACCGCTTCTCGGTCTCGACCTCCTTGTCCTTGGCGATGCGCGACAGCTCGGTCTCCCGCTCGCGGGCGATGACCTCCAGGAGGCGGTCCTTCTCGATCCGCTCGCTCTCGATCGCGATCACCCGCTCGCGGTTCTTCTCCGCGACGGCCACCTCGCGGGCCCGGTTCTCGTGCTGCACGCCGAGCTGCTCGTCGGTCTTGATGTTGGCCGACGTCGCCCGCAGCCGCTCCTCGGCCTGCACGCGGGCGATCTCCGCCTCCTCGCGGGCCTTCATGGTCTCGATCTCGCGCTTCTGCTTGATCTCCGCGTCGGCCTGGCGGCGCTCCAGCTCGAGGATGGCCTCGCGGGCGTCCACGTTCTGGCGGGTGATCTCCTTCTCCTCGGTGCGCTGGAACTCGTTGGTGCGCACGTGCTCGATCGCCGTCAGCTCGGTGATCTTGCGGATGCCCTGGGCGTCGAGGATGTTGCTCTTGTCCAGCGACAGCAGCGAGGTCTGCTCCAGGTAGTCGATGGCCGCGTCCTCAAGGCTGTAGCCGTTGAGGTCGGTGCCGATGAGCCGGACGATCTGGTCGCGGAACTCGTCACGCTTGGTGTAGAGGTCGACGAAGTCGAGCTGCTTGCCCGCGGTCTTGAGCGCTTCGGAGAACTTGGCGCTGAACAGCTCCTGCAGCGTCGACTCGTCGCTGGCCCGCACGGTGCCGATGGCCTGGGCGACCTTGATGACGTCCTCGGCGGTCTTGTTCACCCGGACGAAGAAGGTGATCTTGATGTCGGCCCTGATGTTGTCCCGGCAGATCAGACCCTCACGGCCGGTCCGCTCGATCTCGATGGTCTTCACCGAAATGTCCATGATTTCGGCCCGGTGCACGACGGGCATCACCACGGCGCCGGTGAATGTGACATCCACCTTGTTGACCTTTGAAATGATCAGCGCCTTGCCCTGTTCGACCTTGCGGAACAGGCGGCTGATGACGATGAGCAGGCCTATGACGACGACGAGGACAACTGCGAGGAAGATTCCGAAGCCGGTGGAGATGACATCCATCAGTGCTCACTTTCGTAAGGCATGACCCAGAAGAACTCGCCGTCTGCGTCGTATTCGAAGATCAGTGCGCTGTCGCCGCGGCTGAGGCGATCCTCGCCGGTCGTCCTGACCTGGACGACGGCGGAGGAGCCGTCGGCGGCGCTGACCTCGGCCTGGCCGAAGTCGTGGGTCGCCTGCCCGGTGCGGATGACGCACATCTGGCCGACGAAGTCCCCGCGCGAGGGCTGGCGCTCCTTCGGGAGCAGCCGCCGCAGCGGGCTGAGCAGCGCCCGGGTGCCGAGCCAGGCGCCTGCCAGGGCGAGCGCGGGCACGGCCAGCAGCAGCGGTCCGGCCGCGAACTGGCTGCCGATCAGACTCAGCAGCCAGGCCAGCGCGATCAGCAGGGAGAGGGTGACTCCGGCCGGCGCGCCGCCGAATCCGAGCCAGGGCGCGTCACCGCCGTCGAGGTCGAACAGCCCGGTGATGACCACGATCCAATAACCGAGGACCACGATCAGCAGAAAGCTGAAAATGGCCGTCGGAAAGCTCAGTGCGACGTGCAGGAACTCGCTCAATGCTTGGTGCCCCGTCCCCCGGTGCCTGTCCGTGTCGGACTATATCTAGATAAAGAGGGAGTAAAAGAAAAAGTTCCCGAATGGTTAGCCGGCTTGACCTCAAGCGCGGTTGAGGGAACAGGCTGGGCGGCATGAGTGAAGAGATCATGCGGGCCGCGGCGTTCGCCGCCTTCGGCGGCCCGGAAGTGCTGCGAGTGATGGAACTCCCGGCGCCCCAGGCGGGGCCGGGCCAGGTGCGGGTGAAGGTGAGGGCGGCGGGCGTGCAGCCCTTCGACACCGCAGTCCGCGCGGGATGGACCCCGCCAGGCGTGACCGGCGACCTGCCGCGCATCCCCGGCAACGAGTTCGCGGGCGTGGTGGATCAGGTGGGCGAGGACGTGACCGGCGTGGCCCTGGGCGCCGAGGTGCTCGGCTTCTCGCTGCTCAACAGCTATGCCGAGTACGTGGTGGTGGGCGCCGGCGACGTGACGGCCAAGCCGGCCGCGGTGCCGTGGGAGGTGGCGGGCGGGCTGACCGCCGGGGTGCAGACGGCCGAGATCGCGATCGACGGGCTGGCCGTGGGGCCGGGCGACACGCTGCTCGTGCACGCCGCCGCGGGCGCCGTCGGCACCGCGGCCGTGCAGATCGCCAGGATGCGCGGAGCCACCGTGATCGGCACGGCCCGCGAGGAGAACCACGACTATCTGCGCGACCTCGGCGCGATCCCCGTCACCTACGGCGAGGGTCTCGCGGACCGGGTGCGCGCCATCGCGCCGGTGGACGCCGCGCTCGACGGCGCCGGCGGTCACGCGCTGGAGGTCTCCCTGGAGCTGGTCAAGGACCGCGACCGCGTCCTCACGCTGGTCGAGCACGGCAAGGCCGCCGGGCTCGGCATCAGGACCACCCAGGGGGTCCGCACCGCCGAGCGCCTCGGCCGCTACGCCGCCCTGTACGCCGCCGGGGAGCTGAAATTCCCGGTACGCAGGACGTACGAGCTGGAGCGGGCCGCGGACGCGCACCGGGAGATCGAGACCGGCCACGGCAGGGGAAAGATCGTCATCCTGCCCGGCTGAGGGGTTACGGGCCGGTCCGCTGACGCTGGTTGAACCGGCCCACCTTCGCCCGGTTGCCGCATCCCTCCATCGAGCACCAGCGGCGGCTGCCGTTCCTGCTCACGTCGAGGAACCACAGCACGCACTGCGGGCCGGCGCATGCGCGCACCCGCTCGGGCCGCTCGGCCAGCAGTCGCACGAGGTCGGCCGCCGCCACCCACGCGCCGTGCCAGGCCGCCTCGTCCACGACCACCACCTCGTACGGCTCCGCGCCGCGCAGGCGGGGCCTGCGGCTGCCGTGGTCGAGCACCGCGTTGAGCCGGTCGCCTCCCTGCCCGGCGAGGACGGCGCGCATGGCGTCGCGGGCCGTCACCAGCCGGTCGCGCGCCCGCTCTGGCTCCTCCGCGCCGGGCAGGTCGTGATCGGCCAGCCAGGCGCGCACCCCGTCGAGATCCTCGAACTGGTCGACCGGCTCGCCGTGCTCCGTCCACACCGTGTCGACCAGATCCAGCCCCAAGGGCTCGCCTCGGAGAGGCCGGACTCTCACCCTTAACCCCCAAATGCGATTTGACCGGTTATCGCTCCTCATGTTATCACTTAACCATCAAAACGGATTTGACCGGTTAAGGGGCTGCTGTGACCATCCGCTACCGCACCGCCAGCATCGACGGGCTCGACGTCTTCTACCGCGAGGCAGGTGACCCGTCAGCGCCCACGCTGGTCCTGCTGCACGGCTTCCCGACCTCGTCCATCGCCTACCAGGAGCTGATCGCCGAGCTCGACGACGAGTTCCACCTCATCGCGCCGGACTACCCGGGCTTCGGGCACAGCTCGGCCCCGGCCGTCGCCGAGTTCGACTACACCTTCGACCACCTCGCCGACGTGGTGGAGCGGTTGCTCGACTCGATCGGGGTGCGCCGGTACGCCGTCTACGTGCACGACTACGGGGCGCCCGTCGGCTTCCGGCTCGCGGTGCGCCACCCCGAGCGGATCACCGGCATCATCACGCAGAACGGCAACGCCTACGAAGAGGGCCTGACGCCGTTCTGGGACGGACTCAAGGCGGTCTGGGCCGACCCCTCGGAGCAGAACCTCGCCCCGCTGCGCGAGAACTACACCAGGCAGGCGACGCACTGGCAGTACACGCACGGGGTCAGCGACCCCTCCCTGGTCAACCCCGACAAGGAGCTGTTCGACCAGGCGCTGCTCGACCGGCCGGGCAACCAGGAGATCCAGCTCGCGATCTTCGCCGACTACGGCACCAACGTGGCCCGCTACCCGCAGTGGCAGGAGTACCTCCGCCGGCACCGGCCGCCGGTCCTGGCCGTTTGGGGCCGCAACGACGAGATCTTCGCCCCCGAAGGCGCACTCGCCTTCGCCAAGGACGTGCCGGAGGCGCACATCCATCTCCTGGACGCGGGCCACTTCGTCCTTGAGACCCGCGGCGCCCAGGTCGCCGGACTCGCCCGTAGCTTCCTGCGTGGCCTGTCGGACTGATCCGGAGTCCTACCGGCGGTGGTCGACCGCCTCCGCGATCGCCAGCTGGATCTCGTTGAGCTCGTGCTGGCCGTCCTCGACGTCCCACAAGGAGTTCTGCAGCACCCTGCCGAGGGTCCATCCGGCCGCTCGCCGCGGATCGAGATCGAGGCGGTCCACCATGAGGTCGAAGCGGCGCAGCACCGTCCGCGTCACGTCGCCGGACGCCACCACGACGTCCCACCGGTTGTCCAGGGCCGGCAACAGATCGAACCCCGGGTCGCCGGCCAGCGGCTTGGGGTCGATGCTCAGCCACGGCTCCCGCTCGGCGGCCAGCACGTTGTCGTAGTGCAGGTCCCAGTGCAGCAGCCGGTCGCCGGGCTCGGAGACGAGCTCCGCCACGGCCGCCGCGCACCGCCGCATCCAATGGCGGTCCCGTTCCCGGGGCAGTGCGGCGACCGCGGTGTCCACGTCGTCGAGCATGGCCTGGGCGATGTCGCCCAACCGGCGCATCCCCTCGGGGGCCGGGTAGGACACCAGGCGGGCCAGCAGCTCGGTGAGGATGCCGAGCGCCTCCATGTCGTCCGGCACGCCGGACAGCGACCTGTCGGCTTCGAGCCGTTCGAGCAGCATGGTGCCCGTCTCGGGGTCGGATTCGAGCAGCAGCACCGAGGCGTCCCCCGCCCACGTGCGCAGCCCGGGGGCCTCGGTGGCGTTCTCGTCGGTGACGGGCTGCAGCTTGAGCGCGGCCCTGGTGCCGTCCTCGCGGACGACGGGCAGCACGAGGGAGACCACCCCGTGCCTGGGCTCGCCGTCGAGCCGCAGCCCCCACTCCTTCAGGTAACGCTCGCCGAGCGCGGGCAGGCCGGCGGACCACGCGCGCCCCGCCTCGCCTTCCTGCTTCACATGGTTCTCGGCCAGCGCCGGCGGCACCACGATCTTCATCGCCCCAGTCTGCCTCGGGCTAGAAGTGCCAGGGGAACGGCGACCAGTCGGGAGCGCGCTTCTCCAGGAAAGAGTCGCGGCCCTCAGCGGCCTCGTCCGTCATGTAGGCCAGCCGGGTCGCCTCGCCCGCGAACACCTGCTGCCCGACCAGCCCGTCGTCGATCATGTTGAAGGCGAACTTGAGCATCCGCTGGGCCGTCGGCGACTTGCCGTTGATCTTGCGGGCCCACTCCAGGGCCGTCGACTCCAGCCCCTCGTGCGCGACGACCGCGTTGACCATGCCCATCCGGTGCGCGTCGGCCGCGGTGTAGGTGTCGCCGAGGAAGAAGATCTCGCGCGCGAACTTCTGCCCGACCTGGCGGGCGAGGTATGCGGAGCCGAAGCCGCCGTCGAAGCTGGCCACGTCGGCGTCGGTCTGCTTGAAGCGCGCGTGCTGGGCGCTGGCGAGTGTGAGGTCCGCCACCACGTGCAGGCTGTGCCCGCCGCCCGCGGCCCAGCCGGGTACCACGCAGATGACGATCTTGGGCATGAACCTGATCAGCCGCTGCACCTCGAGGATGTGCAGCCGGCCGGTCGAGGGCGAGCCGTCGGCGTACTGATAGCCGTCCTTGCCCCTGATGCGCTGGTCGCCGCCGGAGCAGAACGCCCAGCCGCCGTCCTTGGGCGAGGGGCCGTTGCCGGTGAGCAGGACGCAGCCGACGTCCGTGGTCTGCCGGGCGTGGTCGAGGGCGCGATAGAGCTCGTCGACGGTCTGCGGCCGGAAGGCGTTGCGCACCTCCGGGCGGTTGAAGGCGATCCGCACCGTGCCCTGGTCGACCGCCCGGTGGTAGGTGATGTCGGCGAAGTCGAAACCGTCGACCGCCTGCCACGCCTTGGGATCGAAGAGCTCGGAGACCATGGGCCAGAGCCTAACGGATCGGGACTCTGGCCCTTTTGCGCGGGCTAGGTGACCTCCGCCCGGAGCTCGGCCAGCAACTGGCCCTGATCGGCGAGCATGTCGGTCAGAATGCGGCGGGCGGTGCCCAGCAGGTCGGCGAGCTCGGGTGTGGCCAGCGTGTAGACGACGGTGCTGCCTTCGCGGATGGCGGTCACGATGCCTGCTCTGCGCAGGACCGCGAGCTGCTGGGAGAGGCTCGAAGCCTCGATGTCGATCTGGGCCAGGAGATCCCTTACGGGCAGTGGCCCTTCCTGGAGTAGCTCCAACACTCGGATGCGAGCGGGGTGGCCGAGAGTTCGGAAGAAGTCGGCCTTGGCCTGGTTGACCTCCACGTGCATAGTGCCAGACTAATCCAGCGCAGTTGCATAATTCTTCAAGTCGTAACGTTGTTAGATAGCATGACAGCGGGGACTAGGGAGTAGCCATGGGCCGAGGAAGAGCCAAGGCGAAGCAGACGAAGGTCGCTCGCCAGCTGAAGTACACCAACCACAACATCGACTACGACCGGCTCCGCAAGGAGCTGGGCGCCGATGACGATCGGGACGACATGCGCCCGGCTACGGCGTCCGAGCAGGAGAGTGAGCGCGCGCAATAACGCGCGTGAGTCGTGCGGGAGCGAGGGTGACGTTCGCGAGCCGCCTGGCCTCTGGCACCGGATCCGGCGCCACGAGCTCCAGGCGGTGCAGCACCTCCCGGATGATGACCCGCATCTCCAGCAGGGCCAGCTGGGCGCCGACGCAGAAGCGCCGGCCGCCGCCGAACGGCATCCAGGCCCTGCTCTGTTGCCCGTCGAGGAAGCGTTCCGGACGGAACTCCTCCGGTGACGGGAAGGCTGCCGCGTCGTGGTGCACGAGCGGGATGAACGGTCCCGCGTACCATCCGGCGGGGATCTCGTAGCCGCCGAGCCGCAGCGGCGCGTCGATCAGCCGGGGCGCCTCGTAGACGACGGGCCGGACGCGCAGGACCTCCTTGATCACCGCGTCGAGGTAGACCTCGTCGTCCGGCAGCCGGCGCAGCATGTGAGGCAGGCGCAGGAGCCGCTCGAAGGCCCAGGCCAGGCCGGTCGCCGTGGTCTCGTGCCCGGCGATCAGCAGGGTGATCAGCTCGTCACGCGCCTCCTCGTCGCCGAGCCCGGCCTCCAGCAGCCTGCTCAGCACGTCCGTGCCCTCCGGCTCGCGGCGGCGGCGGGCGATCTCGTCGTACAGGATCGCGTCGACGGTGGCGCGCAGCCGCAGGAAGCGCGCGTACGGCAGGAACGGCACCCGCCCCGCGGGCTCGCGCAGCCGGGCCGGCAGCATCGCCACGGTCATCGACCCGCCGGCCTCGATCAGCTCCGGCAGCAGCGCGCGCAGCCGGTCGAGGCGCGCGGCGTCCCTGATGCCGAAGACCAGCCGCAGGATGATCTCCAGCGTGATCTCCTGCATGCGGTCGCGCAGCGTGAACGGCTCGCCCAGCGGCCAGCCGGCGATCTTCTCGGCGGCGATGGCCGCGATCTCATCGTGGTAGCCCGCGACCTGCCTGGCCCGCAGCGGCGGCGTCAGCGTCTTGCGATGCCCCGCCCAGTCGTCGCCGTCCAGCGTCAGCACCGAGTGCCTGCCCACCAGCGGTTCGAGGAAGTCACGCCGGGCCGCGCCGGCCCGCCCGCCGCCCGCGTCGGTCCGGAACACCTGCTCGGCCAGCTCGGCGGTCGCGACGTACACCTCCGGCGGGAAGCCGAAGAAGCGCACCGTGAAGATCGGGCCGTACCTGCGGTGCCAGGTCTCCAGCGCGCTCATGGGATCTCTCATGAACCACGCCGTCTGCGCGAGCGAGGGAATCCGGGGTCCGGGAGGGACCATCACACACCTCCAAATACATACGTACGTCATATACGTTCGTATATATCTGTAGCATGGACCGCGTGTCACGAAAAGAGGCCGGCGGATACCGCGAGAGGCTCCTCGCCGGAGCCGTGAGCTGCCTGCAGGAAAAGGGGTACGCCCGCACCACGGCCCGCGACCTGGTCGCCGCGTCGGGGACCAACCTGGCCTCCATCGGCTATCACTTCGGAGGCAAGGACGCCCTGCTCAACGAGGCCATCGCGGGCTGCTTCGAGGCCTGGACCAAGCGGGTCGAGCAGGCCGTGTTCGACACCGGCCTGGACAGCCCGAGACAGCTGCTGGAGCGGGCCCTGAGCGCCATGGTGGACGTGTTCGAGGAGATGCGCCCCCAGCTCGTCATCTGCGTGGAGGGCTATCCGGCGGCGCTGCGCGAGAGCGTCCTGCGCGAGCGGCTGGCCGCCTCCTACGCCAAGAGCAGGGAGGCGGGCGTCGACATGCTCCGCCGGGCGAGCGCCGAGCTGGGCACCGAGCTGCCGGTCGCGCCCGAGGTGCTGGTCTCCGTGCTGATCGCGATCTCCGACGGCCTGATGATCCAGTGGTTGCTCGACCCGGCGAGCACGCCTGACGCCCGCCAGGTCGTGGACGCGCTCGCCGGGTTGTCGGCGATCATCGGTTAGATCTCCGTGTGCGCGAGGACGGCCGCGGCCAGCGGCTCGCACACCTGGGGCGCGATCATGTGCCCCATGTCCTGGATCATCAGCAGCTCCGCGCCGGGGATACGCTCGGCGATGATCGCGCTGTGGCCCGGCTTGGCCGGCTCGTGCGTGCCCTCGACGACCAGCGTCGGCGCCTTCACCTGGTGCAGGACACCCTCCGGCTCGAAGCCGGGGTCGGCGGCGGCGGCCCGGCGGTGGTTCACCAGCGCCGACAGGTCCCGGGCCCGTTCGTAAACCCGTTCGGCCAGCTGCCGCTCGGCGTCCTCGTCGAACGGCAGCGCGGTGCCGTTCAGCACCCGCGCCTGGGCGATCAACTCGTCGATCTGCTCGCAGCGGCCGGCGGGCGGCGGACTGGTGATCGCGTTCGTGAAGTACGCCACGAACTCCGGCAGGGGCGGCGGCAGGCTGCCCTCCGGCTGCGGTTGGCCCATGAGCGAGCGCATGATCACCTCACCCTCGTGCCCGCCCAGCGGCGAGGAGCCGATCACGGTCAGCGTCCGCACCCGCTCCGGGCGCTCGACGGCGATCAGCTGGCTGATCAGCCCGCCCGCCGAGTGCCCGACCAGGTGCACGCTCTCCAGGCCGTAGGCGTCCATCACCCGCAGCACGTCGTCCTTGATGTCGTGCCAGGTGTAGGGATCGGCGTCGAAGTCGATGGTGCCGGACTTGCCGGTGTCGCGGTGGTCGTAGCGGATGACGCGGCGTCCGCCGGCGACCAGCTGCCCGACGAACTCGTCCGGCCACAGGATGCCCTGCGACATCGAGCCCATCACCAGGAGCACCGGCGGGTGGGAGGGGTGGCCGAACTCCTCGGTCCAGAGCTCGACGCCGTCAATGTTGATCAGGTTCGTTTGCATGACTGCAGCTTGCCGCTCCACCGCGCCGATGCCTTCCGTAGGACTACTGGGCCTCTACAGAAGGCGGGCGAGTTCAGTACGTGTCGTGATGCCGAGCTTCGGATAGACCTTGTACAGGTGATACTCGACCGTGCGCGGGCTGAGGAAGAGCCGGGCCGCCACCTCCTTGCTCGACACGCCCTCCGCCACCAGCCGCGCGATGCGCAGCTCCTGCGGGGTCAGCAGGGCCGCCGCGTCGTTCGCCGGCCTCTCGGCCGTCTCGCCCGCCGCCCGCAGCTCGCCGTGCGCGCGCCGCTCCCACGGCCCCGCACCCAGCCTCCGGAACGTCTCCAGCGCCGCCCGCAGGTGTCCGCGTGCCTGCCCCGGTCGATGCGTGCGGCGCAGCCGCTCCCCATAGAGCAACGCGGTCCGGGCTCTCTCCAACGGCTCCCCGTGCAGTCGCAGCGCCTCCTCGAAGGCCCCGGTGTCGCCGTCGAGCAGGCCCTCGCAGCGCAGGAGCAGCGCCCGCGCCTCGGCGGTCGTGCCTCCGGCCGCCCGCAGTCCTTCCAGCGCCTTCCGTGCGGCTTCGGCCTCGCCGGCCCCCACGGCGGCCTCCACCCGATCGGGCGTGGACCGCAGCGTCACGGTCGGATGCCCGACCCCCGGCCCGCCGGCGACCAGGGAGGCGAACCGCGCGTGCGCCGCCTCGAACCTCCCCAGCCCCAGATCGAGCATGGCCAGGGCGTACGAGGCCGTCCCCGCCCGCAACCCGACCCGGTGCGGCACCGCGATGGCCAGCGCCTGCCGCGCGTGCTCCTGGCAGGCGTCCTCCTCGCCCCGCAACGCGGCCACCACCGCGAGGTTGGCCAGGTGAGCGGCCTCGGAGTTGCGGTAACCCGCCTCCCGGGCCAGCGCCAGCCCCTCCTCGGCGACGGCCGCGCTCTCGGCGAGCCTGCCCTTGAGCCGTTCGGCCGTCGAGACGAACTCCAGCACCACGGGCAGCTGCCCGACCATCCCCGACACCCTGGCCACCTGCCCGGCCTGCCCTACCAGCTCGGCGGCGACGTCGACCGCGCCCAGATAGCTCGCCGCCGCGCAGGCCCACAGGAACTCCGCCGCCGTGCCCAGCTCTCCGGTCCGCTCCAGCGCCCCGCGCAGCAGCTCACCACCGCTGCCGTCGTCCAGCATCGCGCCGATCCCGGCCACCACGTCCCGCAGGAACCCCGGCGGGAACGCCCTGGCCCGCCGCCCGATCTCCACCAGGGCGGCCACGTCCCCCACGTAGCTCGCGGCCTCGGAGGCGTCGGCGAGCATGTCGAGGCTCAGCGCCGCCGCACCGGGCCCGCGGGCGTGCCGCTCCACCGCCGCCTGCCCGGCCGTCAGAATCCGTACGGCCTCCGCGGCGTCCCCGGAGTTGAGCTCGAACCGCCCCCGCAACTGGGAGATCTGCCCGAGCACCTCGTGCACCGCACCGCCCGGCTCGTGTGCCTCGGCGAGTTCACGGGCCTCGGCCAGATAGCTCTGCGCCTGGCCGGGGCGGCCGCCCAGCCATGCGACCGTGGCCGCGTCCTTCAACCGGCGGGCACGGGTGAGCGACTCCGGCGTCAGCTCGGCCGCCCGCGCCAGGGCGGTGGCCGCGTCGCCGTAGCCACCCCTGGCCCGCGCCCGCTCCGCGGCGGCGGCCAGCGCCTCGGCCACCCCCTCATCCCGGCCCACGGTCGCCGCGGCCAGATGCCAGGCCCGCCTGTCGCCGTCCATCGACCCCGACGGCTCGCCCGGCCCGGCCAGCGCGGCGTGTGCCCGCCGCAGCTCCACGGAGCTCGCCGAGGCGTGGATAGCCGATCTGACAAGCGGGTGCCGGAACCTGATCGCCGTCCCGGCGACCATCACCAGCCCCGCCTTCTCCGCCTCGTCCAGCCCGGCCTGCACCCTGGACCCCGTGCTCTCGGTCAGGCGCGTAGCGGCATGGAGGACGAGGGGCAGCTCGGCCTCCAGCGCCGCGACCAGCAGCACCAGCCGGGCGTCCGGGGACAGCCGTGCCACCTCTTCTCCGAAGAGCTGGTCGCCCCCGGGCAGCGGTTCGGGCAGCGGAGCCCGGCCGGACAGCTGATCGGGCGTCAGCAGCGCCACGGCGTGGCCGAGGACCAGCGGATTGCCGCCGGTAGCGGACACCAGCCGGGCCCGCACCCCCGGCGCCATCCTGGCCTTGGAATCCAGCAGGCTCCCGGCGCTCTCGGCGTCCAGCCCTCCGACCCGCAGTTCCGGCACCCCTGGATGGTGACCGTCGCCCCGCACGGCGAGCAGCATCGCGATCTTCTCCGTCCGCAGCCTCCTGGCGGCGAACAGCAGGGCGTCGGCCGACGCCCGATCGAACCACTGGAAGTCGTCCAGGAGACAGAGCAGCCCGCCCTCGGCCGCCGCCTCGGTCAGCAGCGACAGCACCCCGGCCGACACCAGGAACCGGTCGCCGCTGGGCGCGGCCAGGCCGAGCGCTCCGGCCACGGCGGCCCGCTGCGGCCCCGGCAGCGCGTCGAGCAGCCCGGTCACCGGCTGGAGGAACTGGTGCAGCGCCGCGAACGCCAGATCGGCCTCGCCCTCGACTCCCTGAGCCCGCAGCACGGGCACCGGGGCGGCATCGTGGGCGCGCGAGGCCGCCAGGTCGAGCAGGGCCGACTTGCCGACGCCCGCCTCGCCGCGCAACATCAGCGCGCGCCCCTCACCAGCCGTCGCCGCACGGATCAGGTCGTCGATCGCGGCAGTCTCCGCGGCTCTGCCGTACAGCATGTTTTCGACCTTATAAGTCGTATGGAGTGACAAATCACACTCGATCGCCGACCCGGCGCAGGTCCTACCGTGCCAGGGCCCCCGCGCGCAAGAACGCGCCCCCGGATCACCGGGGGCGCGTTCCTGCTGCGGATCATGACATCTTTCTAGAAGCCTCATCCGCCTTGTCGGACACCTGCGTGCCGGCATGGTCCGCCGTGTTCACTGCCTTTTCGGACTTCTCGCCGACCCAACGCGAGGCGTCGGAAGCGGAGTCCTTCATGTGCTCGGTCCACTGCTGGGCATTGCGGCGGTAGAACATGTAGCCCACCGCACCCACAGCAAGACCGGTCATCAGGACGAACATCGGCCAGCGCCGGGACTGTGTCCGGGCTGGATTGACCCTGTCCGCCGCGGTGGTCAGCATCGAGCTGACCGCCGGGGCGAGTTGGTCCTCGACCCGATGGGCGGCGTTCTCTAGCCTTGGTGCTGCCCAGTAGCGGGCGTCTTCGACACGCCGGTTCGCAGCCGTCTTGGCCTGGTCCGCGATCGGTGCCATGCGGTTGCCGGTTCGTACGGCCTGGGCCTTCATACGGCCCGTCCACGTGGTGGGTACCTCTATGACCACGCGGCGTCTTCTCAGTGTGAGGGACACGACTACCTCCCCTGTCGTTGGGGCCCCGCGCCTGACCTTCCCGGTACAAGGCGGCTCAATCATGACGAGCCGTGGGAGGATGGCTGCAGAGGCCTAACGACCATGGTCATCAAAACACCACAAACCAACCGTGTGCATAGAGGAAGGCAGCTGTCTCGTGGCTGAGAAGCTGATCGCAAATCTGCAGACCAATCGCGGCAATATCAAAGTCGAGCTCTTCCCGAACAAGGCTCCCAAGACGGTGCGAAACTTCGTCGAGCTCGCCGAGGGCGGCCGCGAGTGGACCCACCCGGGCACCGGCGAGAAGAGCACGGGCCGCTACTACGACGGCACGATCTTCCACCGGGTGATCCCCGACTTCATGATCCAGGGCGGCGACCCGCTGGGGCAGGGCATCGGCGGCCCCGGCTACGAGTTCGACGACGAGATCTACCCGGACCTCTACTTCGACCGGCCCTACCTGCTGGCCATGGCCAACGCCGGGATCCAGTACGGCAAGGGCACCAACGGCTCGCAGTTCTTCATCACCTCCGTGCCCACGCCCCACCTCAACGGCAAGCACACCATCTTCGGCGAGGTGCTCGAGGGCCAGGACGTGGTCGACGCGATCTCCAAGACCCGCACCGGCCGGAACAACCGCCCGGCGGAGGACATCGTCCTCGAGTCGGTCACCATCGAGCGCGTCGAGGCCTGACACGACCGGACAGGGCGGCCTCCGGTAGAAGGGAAGCCCCGTGGGCATCCGCGGCCGATGCGGCCGCCGTGCCCACGTGCGGGTCATAGGGCGTCCCCCCGGAGGCCCCCGGCACGGTCGGCGGGTGGTCCGGCCTGGCTGGGCCGTAAAAGAGGAGCATCCGCCGACCGCGGCCGGAAAGTCCGGCACGGACAGCAGCGGCGAACCGGCGGCTGCCACGTGGGCAGGACGGTCGGATGCCGCCGGCGCGGATCGCGTCCCAGCAGACAGATCGCCGCCCACACGCGGCACGGTCCGGCAGGCCTTAGGCTGCGGTCATGACCAGCCAGCCGCCTATCCCGCCCTCGCAGCCCGACCAGCCCGAGCAGGCGGCGCCGACGTGCTATCGGCACCCTGATCGGGAGACCTGGGTTCGCTGCCAGCGATGTGACCGGCCGATCTGCCCCGACTGCATGCGCGATGCCGCCGTGGGGTTCCAGTGTCCCGAGTGCGTGGCCGAGGGCAACAAGGGGCTGCGGCAGGCCCGGTCCACCTTCGGCGGCGCCGCGGTGGCCGTTCCGTACGTGACCTGGGCCGTGCTGGCCGTCAACGTGCTGGTCTTCGCCGCCCAGCAGCTCCCGGGGCTGGACGTCTCGCGACTGTTCGCGATGTGGCCGGCCGGGGTCGCCGTCCTGGGCGAGTACTACCGGCTGATCTCCTCAGCGTTCGTGCACGGCGGAGTCTTCCACATCCTGTTCAACGGCTGGGCGCTCTTCGTCATCGGCCCCTACCTGGAGCGGGCCTTCGGGCATGTCCGATTCCTGGCCGTCTATCTGGTCAGCGCGCTGGGCGGGTCGGTGCTCGTGTTCTGGGTGGACGCGCTCAACACGGCTACCGTGGGCGCGTCCGGAGCCATCTTCGGGCTGTTCGGCGCGATGTTCGTCGTCAGCCGCAAGCTGAACATGGACGTGCGCGGCATCGCCGCGCTCATCGCGATCAACCTGGTCATCACATTCCTGGTGCCCAGCATCAGCTGGACCGGCCACGTGGGCGGCCTGATCACCGGGGCCGCGCTCGCGGGCGCGCTGGCCTACGCCCCCAAGAACAACCGGACCCTGTGGCAGGTGCTGGCGATCGCGGGGACGGTGGCCGTGTTCGTGGCACTCGTGCTGATCAGAGTGTCCACGATCCTCAGTGCCGCGGGCTGACTTCCCCAGGTGTGGAAAAGACTGTGGAAAGAACTAACGCCAGCGGGTGGAAAGCACCACACCGAAGATGATGAAAACAAACCCGATCAGCAGATTCCAGTTCTGCAGATCGCCGATGAAGGGTGCGCGGGGCGCCACGTAGTAGGTGGCGATCCACAGGATGCCGATGAGCCATGACGCGACCATCGTCGGCGCGAGCCAGCGAGGGCTGACCTTTACCTGCTGGGACTTCTGCGGCGGGGTGTAAACCGCCTTCTTGCGGGCCTTGGACTTGGGCACTGGGTAACTCCTGCTGAGGGCCTGGGCTTCCGGATCGTCCACAGGCTCTTCGTTAAGGGTAGTCGTAGCGTGGCCCAGGATAGTCGCCACGCGCGCACCATGGCGATCCCGGGCATCACGATCGCACACGCATACGCTGGGCGGGTGCGGGTCATGCTGCGGACCGTGGGGGAGACGACCGTCACCGCGGGGCTGGTCCTGATGCTGTTCTGCGCCTATCTGCTCTGGGGCACCGGCGCCTATACCGCCGGCCAGCAGTTGCTGCTCCAGCGCGAGCTGGCGGAGCGGCGGGCCGCCGCGAACGCCGGGCGGGTCGAGCGGATCGAGCTGGGCGGAGCGGTGGCCATGCTGCGCATCCCGAGGCTGGGCCGCGGTTACGAGTACGCCGTGGTGGAGGGCGTTGAGGCCGCGCACCTCAAGAGAGGGCCAGGGCACTACCCGGGCAGCGCCATGCCCGGCGAAGTCGGGAACTTCGTGGTCTCGGGCCACCGGACCACGTACGCGGCGCCGTTCAACCGCCTGGACGAGCTGGAGCGCGACGACGAGATCGTCGTCGAGGCCCGCGAGGCCCGCTACACCTACCGCGTGACCTCCCAGGACATCGTGGAGCCGGACGAGATCGACGTGGTCGCACCGGTCCCCGGCAAGCCCGACATCCGGCCCATCCGCCCCTACATCACGCTGTCCACCTGCCACCCCGAATACTCGGCCGCTCAGCGCCTCATCGTGTACGGCGTCCTGAAGCGGACCGAGCTCAGGAAGGAGTGACATGTACGCCTGGCTGTGGCGCAAGCTGCCTGGGGACACGGGGACCAAGCTGCTGTGGGCCGGGGTGCTGGCCGCCGGCGTGGTGGCCGTACTGTGGTATGTCCTGTTCCCGCTACTGGAGCCGCTCGTGACGCTCGACGAGGTGACCGTACGCAGATGAGTCGTGTGCTGGTGGTGGACAACCACGACAGTTTCGTCCACACCATCGTCCAGTATCTCCGGGAGCTGGGCGCCACGTGCGACGTGCGCCCGCGCGACGACGTCCGCGTGGACGACGCCGACGGCTTCGACGGCGTGCTCATCAGCCCCGGCCCCGGCACGCCCGAGGCTGCTGGCGTTAGCATCCCCCTGGTCCATCACGCGCTCCGACGGGGCCGGCCCCTGCTCGGCGTCTGCCTCGGCCATCAGGCCATCGCCTGCGCCTTCGGCGCCACGGTGGCCCGCGCCCCCGAGCTCGTGCACGGCAGGACCAGCGCCATCAGCCACGAGGGCAAGGGTGTGTTCGCGACGCTCCCCTCGCCGATTCTGATGACCCGCTACCACTCGCTGGCCGTACGCCCGGAAACCGTGCCCGACGTGCTGGACGTGACCGCGCGCACCGGCGACGGCGTCATCATGGGGCTGCGCCACCGCACCGCGCCCATCGAAGGCATCCAGTTTCACCCCGAGTCCGTCCTGTCGGAGCACGGCCACCGGCTCCTGGCGAACTGGTTGGACGAAGTCGTGTAACGAACAATCGCCGCGAAACGACACACAGACGAGCGTCCCCGCCGTTGCCCCCGAGCGGCGGGGGCGCGTTTGGTCTCCCGGCGAGGCAGCACACGCGAAGGCCGCCACCCCCAAGCGGGGATGGCGGCCCTTTACGCGTCAGCCGTTGAGACCACCGTCGAACGGGTCGTCGCCGGGCGGATCCTCCTCGGGCGGGAAGTCGTCCGTGGGAGTGTCCGTCGGCTGGTCGTCGGTCGGGAAGTCGTCCGTGGGCTGCTCCGTCGGAGTCGCGGGCCCCTCGGAGACCACGATGGTGACGGTCATCCGCGGCGCGAGCTTGGCGCCCTCGCCGGGGTTCTGCTGGACGACCGTGCCCTGGGGCTGGTCGTTGGGCTGCGGCACGACCTTGACCTTGAAGCCGGCCTCTTCGAGCACCCGCTTGGCGTCCGCCTCGGTCAGGTTGAGCACGCTGGGGACCTCGGCCAGCTGCTTGGGCACCCAGAGGGTGACGGTGCCGCCCTTCTCGATGTCCTCACCGGCCTTCGGGTCGGTCTGGAAGACCTTGCCCTGCGCCCTGCTGGAGGCCTTGGTCTTGACCGAGCCCTTCAGGCCCTGGTCCGCGAGGAGCTGGTTGGCCTCGTCGGTCGTGAGGCCGATCAGGCCGTCCGGCACCTTGACCTTCTCCTGGCCCTTGGAGACGTACACCTTGACGGTGGAGCCCTTGTCCACCTCGACGCCCGAAGCCGGATCGGTCTTGATGACCGTGCCCTTGTCGTTCTCGCTGAACTCCTGGATCACCTCGGCCTTGAGCCCGAGGCTCTGCAGCTCGGTCTGGGCGTAGTCGAGCTGCTGCGTCGCCAGGTCGGGGATCTTGACCGCGGTCTCGGTGGGATTGCTGTTGGAGCTGAAGACCACGTAGCCCACGGTGATGAACGCACCGATGATCAGCAGCGGGATGATGATCCAGGCGGCGGTCTTGAGCGCCGTGTTGCCGCCGCCGCTGGCCCGGCGTCGCCCGCCACGGCCGCCGCCGCCCTCGCCGTCACCGTACTCGTAGGCCGGGATCGCGCCGGAGCGGTGGGTCGCCGGGCCCGCGGCGGACTGCGTCGCCGTCATCATCCGGGTGCCCTGGCCGTAGTTGCCGGTCATCTGCATCGTCTGCGCGTCGACCGGCATGCCGGTCATGGCCCGCTGGATGTCGGCCCGCATCTCGGTGGCGCTCTGATAGCGGTGTGCGGGGTCCTTGGCCATGGCCTTCAGCACGATCGCGTCGGCCCACGCGGGGATCTCCGGGTCGATCTGCGACGGCGGGATCGGGTCCTCGCGCACATGCTGGTAGGCGATCGCGACGGGGGAGTCGCCGGTGAACGGCGGCTGGCCGGTGAGCAGCTCGTAGAGCACGCACCCGGTGGAGTAGATGTCGCTGCGCGCGTCGACCCGCTCGCCCCGAGCCTGCTCGGGGGACAGGTATTGGGCGGTCCCTATAACCTGCGCGGTCTGCGTCATGGTCGCGGCCGAGTCCGCCATCGCCCGGGCGATGCCGAAGTCCATCACCTTGATCTCGCCGGCGGTGGTGATCATCACGTTCGCGGGCTTGATGTCGCGGTGCACGATGCCGCCGCGGTGGCTGTAGTCGAGCGCTCGCAGGATGCCGTCGACCAGCTCGACCGCGCGCTCCGGCAGCAGCCGCCGGTCCGCGCGCAGCAGATCGCGCAGCGTCCGGCCGTCGACGTACTCCATGACGATGTAGGGCACCGGAGTGCCGTCGGTGACATCCTCGCCGGTGTCGTAGACGGCGACGACCGCCGGATGGTTCAGCGACGCCGCCGACTGCGCCTCCCGGCGGAATCGGGCCTGGAAGGTGTGATCGCGAGCCAGATCCGACCGGAGCGTCTTGATCGCGACTATTCGGTCCAGCCGGATGTCTCTGGCGCGATACACCTCGGCCATGCCGCCACGCCCGACGACACCGTCGAGCTCGTAGCGACCTCCGAGTAGCCGAGGCTGAGTCATTTCCTGCACTGTCCCTTACCGTTCATCTTGTGGCCGGCCTGCTCGGGGGGCGGCCGCCGGTGTCCATCATCGACCCGTTGGCGCATCACGTCTTCTCCTTCTACGGGTTTGTCTCACCCGGGTCCGGCGAGGCCGAAGATGTCGCTGTCGGCGTCGTAGTGGGCGTTGGGGTCGGTGTGGGGGTCGGGGTACGGGTGGCGGTCGGGGTCGGTTTCGGCGTCGGCCGCCTCGTCGGAATTGCCGACTTGGTAACCGTAGCCGACCGTGAGGGTACCGGCCTCGTCGACTTCACCGTAACAACCGGAGGGCGACGGGTCTGGGTCTTGGTCCGTGACGGCCGCTGCTTGGGGGAGACCTCGCCGGTCGGCGAGGCGGGCTCCGCGGTGCCGATGGGCGCGGGCGCCGGCTCCTGCGTGTAGGTGAACGCCAGAGCGCTGAGCCCGACCGCCGCCGCGCATCCCGCCGTGGCGACCAGCGCCACCGTGCGGCCGGTCCGGCGGCGCCGCGGCGCGGGCACGGGCCCTCGCTGAGAGCGCTGCAGCTCGGTGGCCGGCGGCGGGTCGCCGAGGCTGTCGGTGGTCTGCTCGTCCTCCTGGTGCGGCGGCCGCACCGAGAAGCCCGACGGGTCGGTCAGCATGCTCAGCTCGGCGCCCGCCCCCGCGACTCCGCTCAGCGACTCGCGCAGCACGTACGCGCGGTCGGCCAGCTCCAGCGCCGAGCCGGGCCGCTGCGCGGGATCCTTGGCCAGCAGGGCCATGACCAGCTGGCGCACCGCGGCGGGCACGTCGACGCCGAGCGGCGGCGGCTCCTCGTTCAGGTGGCGCAGGGCGATCGCCACGGCGCTGTCGGCGTGGAAGGGGGTGCGCCCCGCCAGGCACTCGTAGGCCACGACGCCCAGAGAGTAGAGGTCGGTCGCCGGAGTCAGCGGAAGACCCTGAGCCTGCTCGGGGCTGACGTACTGGGCGGTGCCGAGCACCGTGCCGGTCTGCGTGACGGGCGCGGCCTCCATGGCGCGGGCGATGCCGAAGTCGGTCACCTTGATGGCGCCCTCGGGCGTCACGAGCAGGTTGCCCGGCTTGATGTCGCGATGGATGATCCCCGAGGAGTGGGCGACGTGCAGCGCCTTGGCCGTCTGGTGCAGCACGTCCAGCGCCACCTCGGGGCCGAGGGGGCCGTTACGTGTCAGGATGGCCGACAGCGGCTCGCCGTGCACCAGCTCCATCACCAGATAGGCCAGGTCGCTGTGCTCGCCGTAGTCGAAGATCTGGGCGATGCCCGGGTCGGCGAGGCCCGCGGTGATCCGCGCCTCGTTGCGGAAGCGCTCGCGGAAGGCATGGTCGGCGTAGATGTGGCTGCGCAGCACCTTGACCGCCACCTCGCGGCCGAGCAGCTCGTCGCGGGCACGCCAGACCTCCCCCATGCCACCTGTGGCGATGCGGGAGAGCAGTAGGTAGCGGTTACCGAGCCGCATGGTCCAGCACGTTACCGTCCATCACCGGTCCAGCACCGCCTCCATCACAGCCTTTGCGATCGGGGCCGCCGTACCGCCGCCCGTCCCCTCGCCGCCGCCGCGGACGGCGCCGGACTCGACCATCACCGCCATCGCGATCTGCGGGTCCTCGGCCGGAGCGAACGAGATGAACCAGGCGTGGGGCTGCTGGCCCTCCGCCGTCTCGGCCGTGCCGGTCTTTCCCGCGACTTGGACGCCTGAAATCTGTGCCCGGTTGGCGGTGCCGTTGGCCACGACGCTCACCATCATGTCGCTCAGCTTGCCGGCGGTGTCGGCGCTGACCGCCTCGATGAACTCCTCGGGCTCGGCCTCGTCGAGGGTGTCACCCTTCGAGTCGGTGATCTTGTTCACCAGGTACGGCTTCATCACCGTGCCCTTGTTGGCGATGCCGGCCGCGATCATGGCCATCTGGAGCGGCGTCATCTGGTTGCTGCGCTGGCCGATGGAGGCCTGGGCGACCGCCGCCGCGTCCTCCTTCGGCCCGAAGTCGCTCTTGGCCACCGACATCGGGACGGCCAGCGGCTGGCCCGCGCCGAACTTCTCCAGTTGCTCGCGCATCGCCTCGTAGCCCAGGTCGATGCCGATCTTGCCGAACGGCGTGTTGCAGGACCTCTCCAGCGCGAAGCGGAGCGTCACCTGGCCGGACCCGCAGGCCGCGCCGCCGTAGTTGGGCAGGTCCGCGGTGGTGTTGGGCAGATCCAGCACCTGCGGGGCGTCGACGGTGGTGTCGGGGCCGCGGCTGGAGTCGTCCTCCAGGTAGGCGGCGGCGGTCACCACCTTGAAGGTCGACCCCGGCGGGTAGGTGCGCTCGAGGTTGCGGTTGAGCAGCGGCTGGGTCTTGTCCTTGGCCAGCTCGTCATAGCGGCCGAACACCTTGCCCTTGTCCGTGCCCGACAGCTCGGCCGGGTCATAGGTGGGCAGCGAGACCATCGCCAGGATGCCGCCGGTCTTGGGGTTGAGCGCCACCACGGCGCCGCGCTTGCCGCTCTGCCGCAGCGCGTCGTACGCCGCCTTCTGCGCCTTCGGGTTGATCGTCAGGTCGACGTTGGCGCCCCTGGTCGGCTCGCCGGTGAACAGGTCGATGCCGCGCTGCAGCAGCAGGTCGGCACTCGAACCGTCGAGCAGGGAGTTCTGTGACCGCTCGATGGCGGACTCGCTCTCGGGCGAGAAGAAGCCGGTGATGTGCGCGTACAGCCTGCCCTCGGGATACTGCCTGAGGAACTTGAAGTCGCCCTCGGCCTCCTTCGACTGGGCCACGATGACCTTGCCGCCCGCCGTGATGCGGCCGCGCTGCACCGCGTAGCGCTCGTAGTAGTTGCGGGTGTTGCGCGCGTCCTCGCGCAGGCCGTCGGCGCGGACCGCCTGCAGGACGTTGACGTTGATCATCAGTAGCGCGAACATGGCCAGGCAGGCCACGGCCGCGCGCTTGATAGTGCCGTTCATCGCTGGAACACCTGCGTCATTCCTTCGTTCTGGATCGCCTGGGGCGGGGGCCGCCGCGCCGCATCAGACATGCGTACCAGGAGCGCGATAAGGATCCAGTTAGACAGCAGTGCCGAGCCGCCCTGGGACATGAACGGGGTGACCAGGCCGGTCAGGGGGATGAGGTTCGTCACGCCGCCGACGATGATGAACACCTGCCAGGCCAGAAGGAACGACAGGCCGCCGGCCAGCAGCTTGGAGAACGGGTCGCGAGCCGCGATCGAGGTGCGCAGACCGCGCTCGACGAGCAGCGCGTAGAGCATCAGCAGCGCCATCAGCCCGGTCAGGCCCAGCTCCTCGCCCGTGGCGGCGAAGATGAAGTCGGAGAAGGCCAGCGGGATGATCTCGGGGTGCCCCTGGCCGAGCCCGGTGCCGAGGATGCCGCCGGAGCCCATGGCGAACAGGCCCTGCATGAGCTGCTCGCTGCCGCCGACCTGCTTGAACAGCACGGGATCGCCCGGGTTGAGGAAGACCTCGAAGCGCTGCTGGACGTGGTCGAACACGGTGCCGGCCAGGATGGCGCCGCCGGCGAAGAGCAGGATGCCGATGATGACCCAGGAGCTGCGCTGGGTGGCGATGTAGAGCATGGCCACGAACGTGCCGAACAGCAGCAGCGAGGAGCCCAGGTCCTTCTGCATGACCAGGACGCCCAGGCTGACTCCCCAGGTGATGAGCACCGGGCCGAGGTCGCGGGCGCGTGGCAGGTCGATGAACAGCAGCCGGCGCCCGGCCAGGGCGAGCACGTCCCGCTTGGCCACCAGGTAGCCGGCGAAGAAGATGACCAGCGCGAGCTTGGCGAACTCGGCGGGCTGCAACTGGCCGAGACCGGGAATGCCGATCCAGATCCGGGCGCCGTTGATCTCCTGGCCGAGGAACGGGATCAACGGCGAGACCAGCAGGAACAGGCCCACCGCGCCGGCGGTGTAGGTCAGCCGCTGCAGCGCGCGATGATCACGCAGGAAGATCAGGGTGAGGCTGAACAGCACGATGCCGATGAACGTCCACAGCAGCTGGGAACTGGGTGAGGCGAGCTTGGCGGAGGGCAGGGTCGAGTCGGACTCCGAGAGCCTGAAGATCATCACCAGGCCGAGCCCGTTGACGAGCGTCACCAGCGGCAGGATCAGCGGATCGGCCCACGGCGCGAATTTGGCGAGAACCAGGTAGGCGGCCAGCATCAGGCCGCCCAGGCTCAGGCCGTAGGTCAGCATGCCCGAGGGGATCGTCCCCTTCATCGCCAGCCCCACGTTGGCGTACGCGCCCATGACGATCACGACCGCGAACGCGAGCATGCCGAGCTGAGCCACGCGCCGCTTGGCGGGCATGGGCACGGGGGCTGCGGCCACTTCGCTCATTTACTGGGGTTTCGTTTTCGTCGGGGCCGCGGATGGTGACCGGGTGGCGGCCGGTGAGGCCTTCTGCTCCGTCAGGAAATTCAAGCCGTTGATCCTCGTGATGCCTTCGGCGACGTCGGTGACCTCGATACCGTCCTTGATCAAGGCCTGGTCGGGGGGCGAGAGCTTGGACAGGGACTTGCCGGTGCGCTGCGCGACCGAGAAGAACTGGATCGGCCCCACTTCCTGCTGGATGCCCTGGAACACGACGACCTCGTCGGCCCACGCGCCGACGAAGAACTGGTCCTGGGTCCACTTCCAGCCGAAGTAGCCGCCGACGCCCGCGGCGATGACGGCCACGGACAGCACGGCGGCCAGGACCGGCCATACGCGGCGACGCTTGGCCGGCCGCCGGGACGCCCTGGCGCCCGGCTCGTCGAAGTCGTCATCGCTGATCACCGGCTGGGGAGCGGTCGCCGAGGCGCGCCCAGGAGAGGTGTCGTGAGGGTCCGGCGACGCCAGGCGGTTCATGCCCGCCGCACCGACGACGGCCGCCTCGACGGGCACCTGCTGCCCGTCTGTGATCTCCAGCACGTCGGCGAGCACGCAGGTGATGTTGTCCGGCCCGCCACCGCGGTTCGCCAGGTCGATGAGCTGGCGGACGACCTCTTCGGGGTCGTCGATGTTGGTGAGGGTGGCGTGCATCGTCTCCGCGCTCACCACTCCGGACAGGCCGTCCGAACAGAGCAGGTAGCGGTCGCCGACCTGGGCCTCGCGCAGCGTGAGATCGGGATCGACCTCGCCGCTGCCGTCGAGCGCCCGCAGCAGGATGGAGCGCTGCGGATGCGTCGCGGCCTCTTCGGGGGTGATGCGACCGTCGTCGACGAGCTGCTGCACCAGCGTGTGGTCGTGGGTGATCTGATAGAGCTCCCCACGCCGGAGCAGGTAGGCGCGCGAGTCGCCGACGTGCACCAGCGCGACCTGGGTGCCGTGCCAGAGCATTGCGGTGAGTGTGGTGCCCATGCCCTTGAGGCTGGGATCCCGTCCCACCATCTCGTGCAGCTTGCGATTGGCGTCGCGTACGGCTGCCTCGATGGCGTTGAGCAGGTCACCCCCCTGCTGGGCCTCTTCGAGAGAGGCCATTGCGGCGATGGCGACGGAACTCGCCACCTCGCCGTGAGCGTGCCCGCCCATACCGTCCGCGACGGCGAGCAGGCGGCCGCTAGCGTACGCCGAGTCCTCGTTTCCTTCGCGGAGGAGGCCGACGTCCGAGCGGGCGGCGTAGCGGAGTGCGATGGTCATTTGCGCAATTCAATGACTGTCTTGCCGACACGGATCGGAACACCGAGCGGCACCGGGGTCGGACGGGTGACTTTCGAGCGGTCGAGATATGTGCCGTTGGTAGAACCGAGATCTTCCACGATCCACTGACCGTCCTGAGGGAAGAGCCGGGCATGCCGGCTGGATGCGTAGTCGTCGCTGACTACCAGCGTGGCGTCGTTCGCCCGGCCAATGGTGATGGGCGTCTCCGTGAGGTTAATGGTGGTGCCTTGCAGGGGGCCACCTGTCACAACGAGCTGGCGTGGCTCGCCCTTCTTGCTTTTGGGCTTTGCCACCGCCTTGGCAGGTTTGACCGCCTTGCGTGGACCGGCGGGAGCCGTACGTGACCCGAACAAGTCAGTCCGGATCACGCCGACTGCGGCAATGACGAAAAACCACAGCACCGCCAGGAAGGCGAGCCGGATCAGCAGCAGCGTGAGCTCGGACATGGACCGTCTGTCTACCCCTAATCGCGCCGGAACACCAGAGTCGTGCGTCCCAGGGTCACTCGCGTGCCGTTCTGGAGCTCGATTCTGCGTACCGGCTGGCCATTGACGAAGGTGCCGTTCGTCGATCCGAGATCGACGAGAACGACCTGTTGACCCTCGACGCGCAGCTCCGCGTGGTGACGCGACACGCCGGGATCGACGAGACGAAGATCGCAGTCGGTGCCGCGTCCTAGCAAGCTCACCGGAGTGGTGAGCTCGTAGGAGCGGTCGCCCTGCGGGTCGTCCTGAGTGGAGACGAGCAGCCTGGGCCGCCCGCCGAACGCGTGCGGCCGTGACGGGGGCAGGTCGCTCGCCGGCTGGCGAATCTCGTCCTGCTCGACCGTCGCGCCGCGGATGACGCCTGACCTGATGCGGAACAATCCCACCGCCAGATCGGCGGCGGTCTCGAAACGGACCCGGACCGGTCCCACGAAGGAGTAGCCCTGCTCTTTGGCGTACTCCCTGGCGAGGTTGGCCAGCTCGTGGCTGATGCTGTCGGCGTAGACCTCAAGTCGCTCGCTGTCGGTCGTGGACAGCTCGACCACGAAGTCGTTGGGCACGAGAGTGCGACCTTGGGCGACGATCGCCGCCCGCTCGTCCATCTCCCGCTGCACCGCGCTGGCGACCTCGACCGGCTGAAGGTCAGATTTGAACGCCCGCGCAAAGGCCCCCTCAACCAAGCCTTCGAGCCGTCGCTCGAAGCGCTGAAGGACTCCCACCGGGTACCTCCCTTCCTCCGTGCATATGATCGCGGCCCCCAGACGCTTGTGGCGCCCGGTCTCCGCTCGTCCCCACGTCGCGGCGGTCCTGGCGCTCGTCGGCCCTCGCGCCCAGCTCCTCCGCTCCCGTGTCTTATGCGATCGTATCCGGGTTCAGTACCAGTGGCTGTTACGTGCTACTGTTTCTCAGCACCCACAAGGGCGGGTGGCGGAACGGCAGACGCGCACGGTTCAGGTCCGTGTGTCCGAAAGGACGTGAGGGTTCAAATCCCTCCTCGCCCACCTCGGATCTACCGATGAATTCGGCAGACCTACACTGACGAAAGACAGCCTCGGTTCGCAAGAGCCGGGGCTTGTTCTTTTGTACGAACCTCTTCCAGCGGCTTGCCGCCAGGCGCGAAATGTACGCCCGGCCGGTTGCAACTCCCTTTCGAGTCACTTTCCGGCCGGACGTGTGTTTTAGCCCACAGCGAACGTGGATCAGGCGACCAGCGCGCGAGTGTCGAGCAACTGGCCGAGCAGATCCGTCAGGCTCACCATGCCGATGACCGCGCCGCCCGCCCCGGTGACCAGCGCCAGGTGCGAGCGGGCCTCCTGCAGCGCCGCCACGGCCTCGGGCACCTGGGTGACGCAGGCCAGCCGCGGCACCGGCCGGGCCAGCTCGCCGGCGGTGCGTCCGGGCTCCAGCAGGGCGTCACGGGCGTGCAGGAACCCCTCCACCTCGCCCGCGGCGCTCACGAGCAGCCTGAGATGCCCGCTGCTCGCGGCCTGGTCCCGGATCTCCGCTGCGCTGGCGGCCGGGGGCACGGTCACGACCCGGCTGATCGGGACCATCAGCCGCTCGATGCCCTCGGCCTCGAACCGCAGCGCCCTGGTCAGCAGGTCGTGCTCCTCGCGGTCGAGCAGCCCCATCCGGCCGGACTCGCCCACCAGCATCGCGAGCTGGCGCGGCGTCCTGGTGGTGGCCAGCTCGTCGCGCGACTGCACGCCGAACAGGCTCAGCAGCAGGTTGGACAGCCCGTTGAGCGACGACAGCAGCGGCCGCATCAACCAGGTGAAGCCGCGGAAGGGCAGCGTCAGCACCAGTGCCGCCCGCTCGGGATTGGTCAGCGCCCACGACTTGGGGGCCATCTCGCCGATGACCATGTGCAGGAACGTCACCAGCGCCAGCGCGATCGTCAGCGAGATCGGCAGCCGCAGCGACTCCGACACCCCGATGGCGGCGAAGACCGGCTCCAGGTAGTGCTCGATCGCGGGCTCGGTGACCTGCCCGAGACCGAGCGTGCAGAGCGTGATGCCGAGCTGGGCCCCCGCGAGCATCAGCGAGAGCTGGCGGCTGCCGCCCACGGCGGACCTGGCGGCGATCCTGACGAGACGGTTGCCGCCGCCCGCCATCTCCTCAAGGCGGTGGCGCCGGGAGGAGACGAAGGCGAACTCGGCGGCCACGAACAGCGCGTTCAAGGCCAGCAGTGCGAGGCCGAGCAGGATCATCGTCATCGGGCGGCCTCCGCATGCTGGGCCGGCGCCAGCCGCACCCATTCGGGCACGCGGCGGTTGAGCGACATCACGGTCAGCTCCGCCAGGTGCTGCTCGTCGTCCTCGGCGAACGGGTCGGTCTCGGGGATGGTCTCGACCGTCACCGTGTCACCCGGCTCCGGCATCCGGCCCAGCTTGGCCAGGATCAGCCCGCCGAGCGTGTCGTAGTCGTCGCTCTCGGGCAGTGATACGCCGGTGGCGCGCTCGACCTCGTCCAGCCGGAGCCGGCCGGGCACCTCCCAGATGCCGCCCGGCTGCTCCACGGCGCCGACCGGGTCCGGGTCGTTCTCGTCCACGAGCTCGCCGACCAGCTCCTCGGCCAGGTCCTCGACGGTGATCACGCCGGCGAGGCCGCCGTACTCGTCGATGACGCAGGCGATGTCATCCTTGGCCACGCGCATCCTGTCGAGCACGACCGGCAGTGGCAGCGAGTCGGGCACCAGCAGCGGGGGACGGGTGATGTCGCCGACCCGGCCCTCGTCCAGGCCGGAGGCGAGCAGCTCGCGCACGCCGGTCACCCCCACCACGTCACCCTCGGCGCCGAGCACCGGGTAACGGGAGTGGCCGCACTCGCGCATGGCCTCGATGAACGCGGAGATCGGCTGCGAGTCCCGGAGCACGACCACGCGGGGCCGCGGCACCATGATCTCCTCAGCCGTGTGGTCGCCGAACTCCAGAGCCCGCTCCAGCAGCTCCGACAGGCGCGGGGGCAGCTCACCCGCCCGGGTCGACTCGTCGATGATCCGGGAGAGCTCCTCGGGGGTGGCGCCGTGCTCCACCTCCTCGACGGGCTCGATCCCGAGCTTCCTGAGCAGGCCGGTGGCCGCCGAGTCGAACAGGCGGATCACCGGGCCCACCACGGCCAGGTAGGCCAGCGTGGAGCCGGCCAGGAACTTGGCGACGGGCTCGGGCCTGGCGATGCCGAGGTTCTTGGGCGCCAGCTCGCCGAGTACCATCTGCACGATGGTGGCCACGAACACGCCGATGGCCACGGAAAGCCCGGCGATCATGGCGTCCGACAGGCCGGCTCCCACGAGCCAGGGGTGCACGATCACGGCGATGGCGGGCTCGGCCAGAAAGCCGACCAGCAGCGCGGTGACCGTGATGCCGAGCTGGGCGCCCGACAGCATGAACGAGAGACGAGAGGTCACCCGCAGGGCCTTCTCGGCGGCCGCGTCGCCGGCTGCGGCCTGCTCGCGCAGGACCCCCCGGTCGGCGGCGACGAAGGCGAATTCCTGGGCGACGAAGTAGCCCGTCGCGGCGGTGAGGAGGAAGAGGGCCAGTAGCCCCAAATAGGCGCTCACCGCAGCGAGCTCTCAGGGGAACCCGTGCTCGTGCACGGGCGACTACTCCATGGGTCCGGAGCGGACACGATCATCCCTTCGATAGAGGTCGTCCACAAACCTAACGAAGCAGCCGCCTTCTCTGTTTCCAGAAGTGACGTACGGCGCGTTCTGAGTACTTTTCCGTGGGAAAACCTTGGAGAGGAGTCTGCACTGATAGGGGGTTGGACGTAGCGTCTATGTCAAGCGAAGGGAAGTAGAAACCAAGTGTCTGAGGACGACCGGACGCGGGCCATGCGCTCGCCAGGCGACGGCCGACCGCTGCCTCGCAGGAACGACGACGGGCCGCGCTCCGCGGGGGCCCCGGCGCACCGGTTCCCGCCGGGGGGCGGCGCGCGCCCGGTTGCCGGAGGTTCGCCGGCCGACGAGGCGACCCGGCTCAACCCGATCGCCGACGACAGGCCGAAGGCGAGCTCGCGGGTGTACGGCAAGCAGCGCTCGGGCAGCAGCCCGGTCAGGCCGCTGCGGCGTGACGCCGAGCCGTCCGCCGCCGGCCCGAAGCCACCTGGCAGGCCGCGCAGGCGGATCCGCGGGCGCACCGTCCTCACGATCGTCGCGGCGTTCGTGGCGGTGCTGCTGCTCGCGACCGTGGGCCTGTTCATCTGGATCGACGGCAAGCTGGCGGGCATCGAGCGGGTGCTCGACGACTACGAGGGCCGCCCGGCCGACACTCCGGGCACCAACTGGCTGCTGGTCGGCTCCGACAGCCGCAAGGGCCTGTCGGCCGCCCAGCGCAGAAAGCTCGCCACCGGCAGCAGCGCCGGCCAGCGGACCGACTCCATGATGCTGCTCCACCTGCCGGAGGGCAGTGACAGGCCCACGCTCGTCAGCCTGCCTCGCGACTCGGCGGTCACCATTCCCGGCAAGGGCCGCAACAAGCTCAACGCCGCCTACGCGATCGGCGGGCCCCAGCTGCTGGTCCGCACCGTGGAGACGGTCACCGGGGTGCACGTCGACAACTACATGGAGATCGGCTTCGCGGGCTTCGTGGACATCGTCGACGCGGTCGGCGGTGTCGAGATCAACGTCCGCGCCGCCGTCAACGACCCCAAGGCCGGACTGAAGCTGAAGAAGGGGCCGCAGGTGCTCACCGGCGGCCAGGCCCTCGGCTACGTCCGCACCCGCAAGGGCGGCGCGCTGCCCGACTTCGAGCGCACCAAGCGGCAGCGCCAGTTCCTCAGCGCGGTCGTGAAGAAGGCGGCCAGCCCGGGGGTCCTGATCAACCCCTTCACCTCGCTCCCGCTGGCTTCGGCCGCCACCGACGCGGTGGCCGTCGACACCGGCACGGGCGTGTTCGACATGCTCTCGCTGGGCCTGGCCATGGGCGACAGCCCGGTGACCACGGTGGTGCCGTTCGGCGGCAACGAGATCGCCGGCGGCGGCACGGCCGTCAAGTGGGACAGGACGAAGGCGCTGGCCCTGTTCGACGCGCTCAAGGAGGACAAGCCGGTGCCGAAGGACATCCTCGACGCCGGCTGACCCTGCCCGGCTCCGGAGCCGTCAGGAGGAGGCGGCGGCGACCACGCCCGCGGTGACGGCGACCGAGACGCTCGCGTGGATGGCCGCGATGGTCTGGGCGACGGCCTCCGCCTCCCAGGAGCCGGTCGCGATCTGCTTGACCCGCTGCTTGTCCGCTCCGGGGAACGCCTTGCGGTCGAGTTTGGACGCGTGCATGACGGCGATGAGCACGGCGGTGCGCGGGTCGGGCTCGGCGCCGCCGAGCACGGCGGCGACGCGCTCCCGCACCTGGGCCTCGGCGCTGCCGTCGGCCTCCGGCCAGCGGGTGGTGGGGAAGATGCCGAGCACCTTGCCGCGCTCCTCGGTCAGCACGCCCGCCTCGGCGAGCCTGGTGAGCAGGCGCAGGCGCAGCTTGCGCGACTGCAGCCGCTGGACCCACCAGGCGGGCTTGTGCTCCTTGCGGCTCTCGGCGATGCGCGCCAGGGCGGCGTCGAGCTCGGCGTCTCCCAGCGGGGCCGGGTCCTTGACCGTCACCTTCTTCTCGGTCAGCTCCAGCCTGCCGGCGAGCGCCAGCTCGGCCAGGAGGGCGCCGCCGAGCGCCGGGTCGAGCTGGGTGGTGGAAAGGAGTTGCTTACCGTCGTCCTCGCCGTGGGCGAGCAGGAGGAGTTCTTCGGCAATCGTCACACTCATCCTTCGACACTAACGTGCAGCCCATGACTGTCTCTGAAAAGTTGCACGCGATCGGCCGGCCGCTGCTGGACGCCCAGCTCGCGCATCCCACGGTGGTGGGGATCGGGCGCGGGGACCTGGCCGAGCCGGTGTTCGCCTCGTGGCTGGAGCAGGACTACCTGTTCCTGCTCGACTACGTCCGGGTGTTCTCCCGGCTGGCTTGGCAGGCGCCCTCCGCGCACCTCGGCGACCTGGTGGATCTGGCGTACGCCACCTTCCATGACGAGCTGGACCTGCACAGGTCGTTGTCCGCCGGGTTCGGGGCGGACCTCGAAGGCGCCAGGAAGGGGCCCGCGTGCGAGGCGTACACGGCGTTCCTGCTGGAGTCGGCGGCGTCGTACGCGGAAGGGCTCGTCGCTCTTTATCCGTGTATGTGGGGATATTCGACGCTGGGCCAGATGTTGGCAGAGAATCCGCCCGCTGAGCCGCGTTACCGGGCCTGGGTGGACACCTACGCCGATCCCGGGTTCGCGGCGCTGGCAGCGCGGATCGGGGCGATGATCGACGAGGCCGACCCGGATCCCGGCAGGGCGGAGGTCCTCTTCGCCGAAGGAATGGCGCACGAGCTGGCCTTCTGGGATGTCCCGTAGTCCACAGGCTGTGGACGGGGATCGTACTCTGGTGGCATGCCGGAACTTCCCGAGGTGGAATCCCTCACCGGTTTCCTGCGCGAGCGGGCGGTGGGGCGCACGGTCCTGGGCGTCGACGTGGTGGCCTTCCAGGCGCTCAAGACGTTCGACCCGCCGGTCACCGCGCTCGGCGGGCTGACCGTCACGGGCGTGTCGAGGCACGGCAAGTTCCTCGACCTCGACTGCGACGGGCTGCATCTGATCATCCACCTCGCGCGCGCGGGATGGCTGCGCTGGCGCGAAGACCTGTCGGGCGCCAAGCCGGTCAGGCCGGGCAAGGGGCCGCTCGCCGTGCGGGTGAGGCTCGCGCCCGACGATGAGGGACTCGCGCCCGGCTTCGAGCTGACCGAGGCCGGGACGCAGAAGCGCCTCGCCGTCTATGTCACGAAAAATCCGGACGATGTGCCGGGCGTCGCCGCCCTCGGCCCCGACCCGCTCGACGACTCCTTCGACGTGGCCGCGCTCAAGCGGATCGTGGGCGGCAACCGTACCCAGATCAAGGGCCTGCTTCGCGACCAGAAGGTGATCGCGGGCATCGGCAACGCCTACTCCGACGAGGTGCTGCACGCGGCCAAGATGTCCCCGTTCAAGATCGCGGCGACGCTGACCGACGACCAGATCGCCGACCTGCACGAGGCCATCGTCGCTACGCTGCGCGAGGCTGTGGAGCGGGCGCACGGCCTGGCGGCCAAGGACCTCAAGGCGGAGAAGAAGTCCGGCCTGCGCGTCCACAACCGGGCCGGCCAGCCGTGCGACGTGTGCGGCGACACGATCCGCGAGGTCTCGTTCGCCGACTCCTCGCTGCAGTACTGCCCCACCTGCCAGACAGGCGGCAAACCGCTGGCCGACCGCCGCCTGTCCAAGCTGCTGAAGTAGGCCTACACGCCGGCGGGCACCCGGACGTCGGCCGACGCCCGCCTGCGCAGGCCGAAGGCGACGATGACCGCCGACAGCAGCGTGGCCGTCACGGGCACCACCAGCGCCGCTCGCAGCGCGTCGATCCCGGTCGAGCCGGCGCCCAGCGCCGCCACGTTGACGGCGGTGACCATCGACAGTCCCAGGGCGGCGCCGAACTGGAACGACGTGTTGATCAGCCCTCCGGCCAGCCCCTGCTCGTGCTCGGCGATCCCCTCGGTCGCGACGATCGTCAGGGGGCCGTAGACGAAGGCGAACATCAGCCCGATCAGCAGCATCGACGGCAGCATGGCGGCGTAGGTCCAGTCCATCCCGACCCCGAGGAACAGCCCGAAGGCCATCAGCCCGGACACCAGCCCGCCGAAGATCACGCGAGCGTTGCCGTACCGGTTGACCAGCAGGGGCGTGAGCGTGGGCGCGAGGATCACGTCAGCGGCGGCGGCGAGCAGCGCGAGGCCGGTCTGGATCGCCGACCAGCCGCGCAACTCCTGCAGGTAGAGGGTGATCAGAAACTGGAAGCCGAAGAACGAGCCGGTGAGCAGGATCGCCGCCAGGTTCGCGCGCACCAGCGGCCCGGATCTGAAGAGACCGAGGCGGATCAGCGGCTCGGCCGAGCGTCGCTCGATCGCCACGAAGGCCGCCACGAGCGCCAGGCCGCCGGCGAACGTGGCGAGGGTCCAGGCCCAGCCCGCCGCCGGATGCTCCAGCCGTATCACGCCGTAGACGAGCAGCATCATCGCGCCGGTGATGGTCATCGCGCCCGGTAGGTCGAAGCGCCCGGCGGTGCGCCGCGGCGCGGCGGGCTCCTTGATCAGCGCGGTTGCGGTGAGCAGGATCACCAGGGCCAGGATCACCGGCGCGAAGAACACCCACCGCCAGCCGATCGCGGTCAGCAGCCCGCCGATCACCAGGCCGAGCGCGAAGCCGGCCGCGCCCGTCCCCGCGTAGATCAGCAGCGCCCTGTTGCGCTGTCTGCCCTCGGCGAAGCTCGTGGTGATCAGCGAGAGCCCCGCGGGGGTCATGAAGCCCGCGGCCACGCCGGTGACGAACCTGGCGAGCAGCAGCACCCAGCCCTCGTTCGCCAGCCCGCCGAGCCCCGAGAACACCAGGAACACGGTCAGCCAGAGCAGGAACATCCTGCGCCTGCCCAGCAGGTCGGCCGCCCGGCCGCCGAGCAGCATGAACCCGCCGTAGCCCAGCACGTAGGCGCTGACCACGCCGCTCAGCATCGTGGTCGACAGTCCGAGGTCGGCGCGGATGGCCGGTAGCGCGACGTTCAGCATGGCCACGTCGATGCCCTCAAGGAAGATGGCCCCGCACAGCACCATCAGCACGCCCAGCGGGCGGCCTCTCAGTCGTTCGGTGGAAGGCATGATGCGGACACTCCTCGGTTACGTTTCTATATGTCGGTTACCTCTTGTAACCATCAGCATCATGCGGCAGCATGGGCATGCATGGAAGACGGCACTTCAAAGTCACTCTGTTACCCCGGCAGCACCGACGACGACTACGACGTCCGCCAGTGGGACGTCAGGGAAGGGTGCGAGGTCCGGCAGATCCTCGACCGCGTCGCCGACAAGTGGTCGCTGCTCGTCATCGCCCTGCTCGACTGCCAGAGCCTGCGCTTCACGCAGCTCCGCCGCGAGATCGACGGCGTCAGCCAGCGCATGCTCAGCGTCACGCTGCGCCAGCTCGAACGCGACGGGCTGGTGAGCCGCACCGTCCACCCCGTGGTGCCGCCCCGGGTGGACTACGCGCTCACGCCGCTCGGCCGCACCCTGCACGAGACGATCAAATCCCTGGTGACCTGGACCGAGAAGCACCAGCAGGAGATCGCCGAGGCGCGTGCGGCCTACGACTCGCGACGCGAGATGATGGAGGCATGACGGTTCCCGAAATCGAGGCGCGAGACATCCCTTCAGGCGGGTTCCTGCTCGACGTGCGTGAGCAGGGCGAATGGGTCGCGGGCCACGCCCCTGAGGCAGTGCACATCCCGATGAGCGAGATCCAGACCCGCCTCGACGAGGTTCCCGCCGGCCGGACGGTCTACGTGGTGTGCCGGGTTGGCGGGCGGTCGTTCCAGGTCGCGGCCTGGCTCAACCAGCTCGGGCGTGAGGCGGTCAACGTCGACGGCGGCATGCAGTCGTGGGAGCAGCAGAAGCTGCCGATGGTCAGCGAGACCGGGCAGTCGCCTTTCATTGCCTAGTGGCTGATCTCCGGCAAATCAGGCATCATGGGGGCGCGAGCCGGAGTGATCTCCGTCTCTGCTGATCCACCCAACGCGGGAGCTCGGGGCGCACCGGGCTGAGAGGGCGACCGAGGCCGTCGCCGACCGCATGAACCTGTCCGGGTAATGCCGGCGTAGGGAGTGCGAATGTCGCATGCCGTCCACGACGACGAAGTTCCCCTCACTCTCGAAGGCTCCCCGCCCAAGACACTGGGCGTGCTCGACCAGGGCGCGCTCTGGGCCAACCTGGCCGTCAGCCTGCTGGGCTTCTCCGGGGCCCTGCTCCTGCTCGACCCGCTGACCGACGCCCCGCTGACCCTGACGGCCGCGCTGACCGCGGCGGTCGTGGGGAGCCTGATCGGCACCGCCATGGTGGGACTGTCGGCGATCCCGGGCACGCAGACCGGGCAGCCGGCGATGGTGCTGCTGCGCGGGCTGTTCGGGGCCAAGCTGTCCTACATCCCGACGGTGCTCAACATCATCCAGATGATCGGCTGGGGGGCGTTCGAGCTCTGGGTCATCTCCAAGGGCGCGATGGCCATCTTCGGCGACACCGTGCCGTACGCGGTGTGGGTGATCGTCGCCGGACTGCTGACCACGGCGCTGACCATCTGGCCGCTCGGCGCCATCAGGCTGCTCCGCCGCTACATCACCATCGCCGTGATCATCTCGCTGATCTGGTTCGCCGTGCAGTTCCTGGGCGAGGCGCCACCGCAGACGGGCGGGTCGTGGACGGCGTTCGCGCCCGCGGTCGACTACGTGATCGCGCTGTCGGTCTCGTGGGTGCCGCTCGCCGCCGACTTCGCCAGGCACTCCAGGTCCAGCCGGGCCGCGTTCGCAGGAGTGGTCGGCGGCTACACGCTGGCCCAGGTCGCCTGCCTCGGGCTCGGCGTCTACGCGGTGGCGATCGCGGGAGCGGCGGCGGTGAGAGCCGACGGCACGGCGGTGTTCGCGCCTTTCGTGGCGGCGCCGGTCGGCGCGCTGTTCTTCGCCATCCTCGTGCTGCGCGAGGCCGACCAGTCCTTCGCCAACGTCTACTCCACGACCGTCTCGCTGCAGAACCTCATGCCGCGGGTGGACAGGCGGATCCTCAGCACGGCCATCGGCGTGCTGACCGTCGCCATCGCGCTCGTGGCCGACGTGACGTCCTACGGCGCGTTCCTGGGCCTGATCGGCGCGGTCTTCGTGCCGATGTTCGCGGTGCTGGCCGTGGACTACTTCCTGCTCGGCGGCTCCACCCGCTGGAACACCGCCGAGGACGCGCCCGCGCGCTGGTCGATGCTGCTGCCCTGGGCGCTCGGCTTCGCCGCCTACTGGCTCACCACCTCGACCCCCACCGTCGCGCAGTGGGACGGGATGTGGGCCGGGGTGCGGGAGGCGGTCGGTTTCACCAGGGAGCCGTGGATGAACGGCGCGCTGGGCGGCGCCGTCGTGGCGGCCCTGGTGACGCTGGCGGTGGGTGCGCTCAGGCGCGGGACTCGCGACGCTCGACGTTGAGCAGGTGACGCTTGGCGGCCACGCCTCCCGCGTAGTCGCCGAGCTCGCCGTCCTCGCGCACCACACGGTGGCACGGCACGATCACGCACAGGGGGTTGGAGCTGAGCGCGTTGCCGACCGCGCGCAGCGCGCGCGGCCTGCCGATGAGCTCGCCGATCCGCTCCAGGGTGGTGGTCGTGCCGTACGGCACCGCCATCGTCTTCTGCAGCACCGTGCGCGCGAACGGCGTGGCGAGGGCCAGGTCGGCCGGCGTGGCGAAGGTCCGCAACCGGCCCGAGAAGTACGCGTCGAGCTCCCGGCGGACAGGGTCGAGCCGCCGGGCGTCCGTGCCGATGAGGCTGCCGACCTGCTTGGTGACGCGCTCGTACACGCTGTTCTCGTCTTCGAAGCTGCAGGAGGCGACGCCTCTGGACGTCACCGCGAGCACCAGCCGGCCGACCGCGCCGTCGTAGGTGCCGAAGGCGACGTCGGGTGGGCCGTCGCCGCGGTAGGTGTCGGACGTCACCCGCAGCAGGGCTTCGAGGTCGCCTGACATGCCTTCACCCTCTTCACCCGCCACGGAAAAGCCGTGACCGCAGCGTATCGGACGGATCGCCCGGCACGAGCGCCACGCCACAGGCACTATGGAGATGTGGGGGACCCAAGGGCTTGGAGTGACGATGAGATAGCCCGCGCTGTGCTCGACAGCTCGCCCAACGCCGTCGTGGCCTTCGACAGGGACCAGACCGTCCTGGTCTGGAACGCGGCGGCGGAGCGGCTCTTCGGCTGGACGGCCGGGGACATGCTGGGTCGCAGGGCGCCTATCGTGCCGGAGGAGCTGACCGCCGAGCACCACGCCGTGCTGGAGCGGGTGCGCACCGGAGACCAGGTCTCGCTGCGCACCAAGCGGGTGCGCGGCGACGGCGGCCTGCTCGACGTGCGGGTCGACATCAGCGCGCTGCTGACGGGCAGCGCGGTGACGGGATACGTCTGCGTCTACCACCTCGTCGAGGTGGACCACGCGGCCAAGAACCGAGTGGCGCGCAGGGCACGGCTGGTGCGCCGGCTCACCGACGTGGTGGGCGACATCAACGCCGAGCTGGATCTGCCCGCCGTGCTCGAACGGATCACGGCGAGCCTCACGGAGCTCACCGGCGCCGACGCGGGCGGGTTCGTGCTCATCGACGAGGAGCGGCTGCGGCTGGTCAGCACCTACCAGCTCCCCTGCGCGATCCTGGGCACCACCACGGACCTGCACACCAGCCTGGTGGGCAAGCTGCTGCGCACCGGCAAGACCGTCATGCTGGAGTCGCGGGGGCTCGACGACCTGGTGTGGGCCGAGCTCAAGGGGCTGCACACGATCGCGCTGGGACTCGCCGCGGTCGGCGGGCGCCCGTACGGCGCCCTCTACGCGCTGTTCGCCAAGCGCAAGCCGGGTCATCTGGAGCTGGAGCTGCTGGAGCTGCTCGCGGGCCATGCGGGCATCGCGGTCGGGAACGCGGTGGCCTACCAGGACGCGGTGCGGCAGCGGGCGCACGAGCGGGCGGTGTTCGACGCCAGCGCCGACGGCATCGCGGTGCTCGACGGCGAGGGCCGGGTGCTCAGATGGAACCCCGCGGCGGCCGAGCTCACCTCCGTCTCCGCGGAGGCGGTGATCGGCAAGCCGCCGCCGTTCCCGCTCCCCGCTCCCGGCGAGAAGCTCACCTTCCACCTCGAAACGGGACGCTGGCTCGATGTGGTCAGCGCGCAGATCGTGGAGACCGGCGAGCTGGTCGTCGACTTCCGTGACGTGACCGCGGCCAAGGAGCTGGAGGAGGCCAAGGACCTGTTCCTGGCCACGACCAGCCACGAGCTGCGCACCCCGATCACGATCGTGCGCGGCTTCGCCAGCACCCTGGACACTCGCTGGGACAAGCTGAGCGACGCCGAGCGGCGATCGGCCGTGCACACGATCGCCGAGCGCTCCAGATCGCTCGGGCAGCTCATGGACCATCTGCTGCTCGGCGCCCGGGCGGGCGGGGAGGAGCAGCTGGTCAGGGACGAGCCCTTCGACCTGGCCGAGCGCGTGCACGCGGCGACGCTCGGGCTGCCGGTGCTGTCGGACAAGCACCGGGTCGAGGTGAGCATCGCCGTCGGGCTGCCGAAGGTGATGGGCGACGCGCTCGCCACCGACATCGTTCTCGGGCAGCTGCTGGAGAACGCCTTCAAGTATTCGCCCAAAGGCGGGCTGATCCGGGTGGCCGCGTGGCCGGAGGACGGCAGGGTGATCGTGGTCGTGGACGACGAGGGCGTCGGCATCGCGCGGCCGGACCGCGAGCGGGTCTTCGAACGCTTCGTCCAGGTCGACAGCGGCGACCGCAGGAGGTTCGGTGGCGTCGGCCTCGGCCTCTACATCGTGCGCAGCCTGGCCAGGGCTCAGGGCGGCGACGTGAGCGCCCATCCACGGCCTGGCGGGGGCACCCGGATGAGGCTCGTTCTGAGGTGCTCTTCCACTATCGGATCCGACACACCGATGCGGTAACGAGGTGGTCACGGTTGAGCTGATCTATCGTCCGATGTGTACAAGCTGTGATCGAGATGCGGTTTCTGGGATCGAGTAACGGGGCATTTCGGTCGTACCGGGGAGTGTTCCCGCGGGGGGCACTGGGAGCGGGGAGGTGGGTGTGTCAAGCGTCGTGCTACTGCCGTACGCGCCGTCCAGCGTCGCCGTTGCCCGCCAGCGTCTGAGCACTGACCTGCAGGATTGCGGGGTGTTCACCACCGCGATCGACGATGCCGTCCTCGTGGTGAGCGAGCTGCTGAGCAACGCGCTGAGGCACGCGCATCCGTTGCCTTCGGGCATGGTGAAGGTCTCATGGATGCGCAGCGATGATCACATTGAGGTCGCCGTGAGCGACGGGGGCGCGGCCACGGAGCCGCGCGCGGGCCGGCCCACCCTGTCCTCGCTGGGCGGGCGCGGGCTCGGCATCGTCGAGTACGTCGCGGAGAGCTGGGGAGTGCGCCACGACGGTGACATGACGACGGTGTGGGCGATACTGCCCGCCCCCCATGGATCGGTGAACGGGCAGGTCCACGCACTCAGAGAGGCCGGCTAGCCAGCACCGCCCGCTCGCCGGCCGTCCAGGCCGTGGAGACCAGCAGATAGAGCCCCGCGGCCAGGGGGAGCACCGCGGCTGCGAGCACCGAGCCGTACGGCAGCAGCGGCATGATCCTGCGCATGAACTCCGGCTGCTCTTCGGTCAGCGTGGAGGAGATTTTGCGTGAGGTCAGCCAGGCCACCACGACCAGGAGCACGAGCACCAAAGCGAAGACCGAAACGGGCAGACTGACCAGACCGTAATGAGCGATCACGCTCGCGACCTGCTGACCCAGAGGAGCGCCGAAGAGGTCATGGCCGGCCAGCGCGGTCGGATGCGTGGCGACCCGGTACACCAGCCACATGAAGGGAAGCTGCGCCAGCCCCGGCAGGATCCCCGCGAACGGAGAGCTGCCCTCGGCGGCATACAGCGCGGACGTCTCCTTGGCCAGGCGCTGCGGATCGCGCCCGTACTTCTTCTGCAGGGTGCGCAGCCTGGGCGCCAGCCGCTCCCTGATCCGCCCGCTGCGGGCCTGCCGGATGCCCAGCGGCAGCAGCAGGAGCCGCACGGCCAGGGTGAACAGCACGATGGCGAGAGCGGCGTTGCCGCCGGACATGCCGATGACGAAGGTGACAAGAGAATCGATCATGAGCCCATCTCACTCAGAGAAGCGGAATCAGGGCTCGAGTTTTCGAGCCCCGCTCAACCGGAAGCGGGGCGCGATGATGGGGCTCGTGGTCGCGGCCGTCCTGCCGCGTCAGGGTCGCGCTGGCGCAGGAAGGCCGTGCGTCGCGCGTAGACCAGCGGAAAGCCGGTCGGCTCACCACCGACGACGGGCAGCAGCCTGGCCGCCCATGAGGCCAGCAGCAGGACCGCCATCATCGTGACGGCGATGAGCCAGGGGTCGAACAGGAAAAGCGTCACCGGGAAGAGGACGACTTACCGACCAGGGTGACCGCGATGAAGACGAACAGAGCCACCACCCCGATGATGAGCGCGATCTTCAGCAGCCCGAGAACCATGGGCAGGATGAAGTTGAACAGCACGAAGAGCGCCAGAAGGGCACCCAACACGAGCATGACTACTCGACTCATGAGGCAACCGTACGTCCTGCCAGTTGGATCTGCGAGCCTTACGAACCGATGACGTGGGTGTAGGTCGCACGTGGCCGAGCCGTACCGTGAAGTTGTGGCTACCCGCATCCTGGTCGTGGACGACGACCCCACCGTGTCCGAGGTGGTCGCCCGCTATCTGGAGCGGGACGGGCACGAGGTGGAGTGTGTGGGGGACGGCGCCGAGGCGCTGCGCCGGGCGCTGGCCGAGCCACCGGACCTGATGGTGCTCGACCTGATGCTGCCCAAGATCGACGGGCTGCAGGTGTGCAGGAAGCTCAGGGAACGCTGGCCGGTGCCGGTGATCATGCTGACCGCGCTGGGCGAGGAGATCGACCGGGTGGTCGGCCTGGAGACCGGCGCCGACGACTATGTGACCAAGCCGTTCAGCCCGCGCGAGCTGGCACTGCGGGTGCAGTCGGTGCTGCGCCGCGCTCGCGGCGCCTCCGTCACCGGGGGCACCGGGGTGCTGCGCGACGACGACCTGGTGGTGGACGTGGGCGCGCACGAGGTGCGACTGGGCGACGCCGAGGTGATGCTCACCGCCCGCGAGTTCGACCTGCTGGCCTACCTGATGCGCAACCCGAGGCAGGCGTTCAGCAGGTCCGCGCTGCTCGACCAGGTCTGGGGGTGGTCGTTCGGCGACTCCTCCACCGTGACCGTGCACGTCAGGCGGCTGCGCGAGAAGATCGAGCCGGACCCCACCGAGCCACGAAGGATCGTCACGGTATGGGGAGTCGGATACCGGTACGAACCTCTGGAGAGCGTGGGATGACCCCGCACCTGGCGGCGGCGATGGACGACCTCGGCATGATCGTCGCCGTCACCGCCGGGCTCGGGCTCCTGGTGGCGGCCCTGGGCATCGGGGTGATGTGGCTGCTGCGAACCCGGTCGATCGGGGTGATGCTCGCGGTCGTGGTGGTGGTCGCCGTGGTCGCGACCCTGGCGGGCGTGGTGGCGATCACCATGCGGATGATCATCGAGGGCCCGGCGCGGGACATCGTGCTCAGCGTCGTGGCCGTGGGCGGCCTGGTCGGGCTGGGCGTCGCGTTCGTGCTGGCCAGGCGGGTGGTGGGGGAGAGCAGGCGGCTGGTCGCCGCCGTGGGGGAGCTGCCGTTCACCGCGCCCCAAGGTCTGCCGGCCGAGCTGCGGACGATCGCCAACACGCTGGAGGAGGCGTACGCGCGCGAACGTGCCCTCGAAGGGGCGCGGCGCGAGCTCGTCGCCTGGGTCAGCCACGACCTGCGCACCCCGCTGGCCGGGATGCGCGCGATGGCCGAGGCGCTGGAGGACGGGGTGGTGTCCGACCCGGAGACGGTCGGCCGCTACCACGGCCAGATCAAGCTGGAGGTGGAGCGCCTGTCGGCCATGGTGGACGACCTGTTCGAGCTGTCCAGGATCCACGCGGGCGCGCTGCGGCTCTCGCGGGCCAGGATCGGGCTGTCGGACCTCGTCGCCGACACCCTCGCCGGGGCCGAGCCGCTGGCCAGGGCCAAGGGCGTGCTCCTGACGGCCGACGCGACGGACACGGTGCCTGTGGAGGCCGACGCGGGCGCGCTCGGGCGCGCGCTGCGCAACCTGGTGATCAACGCGATCAAGCACACGCCGTCGGACCGGTCGGTCGTGCTGCGTACGCGGGTGGACGCGGGCATGGCGTGCCTGTCGGTCTCCGACAGCTGCGGCGGGATTCCTGAGGAGGACCTGCCGCGGGTGTTCGACGTGGCGTTCAGAGGAGAGGCGGCCCGGACCCCGACGGCGGACGGCGGGGCCGGGCTCGGTCTGGCGATCGCCCAGGGCATCGTGGAGGCGCATGACGGGGTGATCGGCGTGGTCAACGACGGGCCCGGGTGCAGGTTCGAGATCCGGTTGCCGTTGGTCGGCGCCGGCCACTCGGGTGAGGCGCCGTCAGGCCGGCTCCGCGGCTGACGTCAGGCCGACTCCGGGAGGATGGAGTCCTGGGGTGTCCCGAACGACTCCGACATCGCCCGGAAAGTCGGGCAGGGCCAGCGCCACATGCAGCTCCGGCACCGCAGGATCGGATGCGCGGCGTCGCTGGTGATGCCCCCCGCGTCGCGCGGCTGGTGAAGGTCCAGCAGCCGCAGCCCGAGCTCGGAGAACCTGAGCAGGTCGTCGCGCGCGCCGGCGAGGAAGTCGAGGTCCTCGCTCGCCAGCCTGGTGCGGACGGGGACGAAGCCCTCGTGGTTCACCAGGCCACGCAGGCGCGCGGCCTCGTCATGCCATGGCGCGGCTTTCTCCGTGCGGATGAAAATGGCCTCCAGCTGCTCGCGGAGCCTCTGGCGCTGAGGATCTTCGGCTTGGTCTGTGTTCATCGGTGATCGGGCCCACGGATCTCGCCCAGCCCCTCCTCCTGTGTGAAGTGGTGATCGGACGCGGAGGTGCCGGACCTGCCCCCGTTCCGGCCACGCCGGTGTCACAGTGTCAAGCTTCGCGTACTCTCCGTCTCCGTGGAGCCGAAACGGGGACTCTCGTCACCGGATCGGTGACTCAGCGCGACTCCGGGCCCCTGCCGACAAAAAGTGTCACGAGGTCAGGCCAAGAACCGGTCGTTTCGCCTCGCTGCTTCATACCGGTCGTCTCCCTATCGGCGTGACAACGTGACCCGAGGCCATCTCGCCGCTAGCCTGCCCATGTGGAGCTCAAGGTCTCGACTCGATCACATGCCGGCCATGCACTCGTTGCGATCACCGGTGAAATAGACCTCTATACGGCACCCCACCTGCAGTCCGAGTTCACTCGCCTGCTGCAGGAAGGGCCCAGCCGTGTGGTCATCGACATGTCCGCCGTGGATTTCTGTGACTCCACGGGGATGAATGTGCTGCTCTCAGCACTCAAACGGATGAAGGAGCAGGGAGGCGCGCTCGACGTCGCCGCCCCGCGCCCCGCCGTGCGCAAGATCCTGCAGGTCACCGGCCTCGACTCGGTGTTCACCGTGCACGACGAGGTGCCGCAGGAGTTCCTCATCGCCGAGGGCTCATGACACCCGACCACGTCACGAAGGACACGGCGGTCGTCATCCCGGCCAAGAACGAGGCCGACCGCATCGGCCTCACGGTCGAGTCCGCCCTCGCCCTGCCCGGCGTCGACCTCGTCGTGGTCGTCGACGACGGCTCGACCGACCAGACGGGCAGGGTCGCGCGGGCGGCGGGAGCCAGGGTCGTGCGTCACAGCCGCAACCGCGGCAAGGCCGCAGCCATGGAGAGCGGCGCCGAGGCCGTCCGGCTCCTGGACGCCGGCACCCCGCGCCACCTGCTCTTCCTGGACGCCGACCTGGGAGACACCGCCCAGGCCGCGGCGCCGTTAGTCGACCCGGTCCGTGCCGGCGAAGCCGACATGACCATCGCGGTCTTCTCGACCAGGGTGAAGCTGGGCGGCCACGGCATGGTGGTCCGCGTGTCCAGAGACGGCATCCGCAGGGCCACCGGCTTCCAGGCGGCCCAGCCGCTCAACGGCCAGCGCTGCCTCACCCGGGACGCCTTCGAAGCCGCCCGCCCCCTGGCCCACGGCTTCGGCGTGGAGACGGCCCTCACCATCGACCTGCTCCGCAAGGGCTACCGCATCGCCGAAGTCGACGTCGACATGGCCCATCGGGCCACCGGGACCGACTGGCGAGCCCAGCTGCACCGGGCCAAGCAGCTGCGGGACGTGGCACTGGCACTGGCCACCCGCGAGCCGCTGGTCACCGAGAACCTCGCCAAGCTGCGCCACAGGCGCTGACGGCCTCGCCGCCCACTCGCAGGACCGGGCGGGCGTCTGTCGGCTCGTTCGCCGTCGGGGGATCGGTCGCGGGCCGTCTCGGCGGCCGTCCCCGCCCCTCACCTCCGACGAGGGTCGCCAGAGCAGCGGCTCGGCGGGCTCTGGCGTTCTGGGACGCTCCCCTTGGGCTCGTCCATCGGCCCGACCGTGTCGTGACTGCCCGCCCGAGTTATCCACAGGCTCCCGAGTTATCCACAGGCTGGGGATCGACGGCCGAACTCGTGCGGGGAGTGTGCTGGAATTTGCGGGTGACTTCCGAGACGCGGAGCGACAGGCTTCCAGGCAGGCTCGCGGGGCCGGCCACGGTGTCGATCGCCGCCTCGATCCTGCTGACGATCACCATCGGTCTGCTCGGCCCGTCAGCCATGATCCCGGCTCTAGGCGGTCCTGGCGGGCATCCGCCCTACTCGCTGGACGTCCATCCGCACCCCTATCTGGTGGTCGCCCTGGCCGCCGCCGCACTCGTCCTCGGTGGTCTCGGGCTTCTGGCGGCCCTGACGGCCCTGCCCGCGGCGGCGGTCAGAGCCGTCCACCTGCCCCGCATGCTCGTGCTCTTCGGCAGCCTGGCCGCCGGGCTGCTGACGTTCCTGCCACCGGCGGGCTCGGGCGACCATCTCAACTACGCCGCCTACGGGCGCATGGTCACCCTGGGCCTCGATCCTTACACCCAGGGCGCGCACGACCTGCCCGGTGACCCGATCGCCGGCGCCGTCGAGGATCCGTGGCGCGAGGAGCCCAGCGTCTACGGTCCCGTGGCCACCGCCGTCCAGGCCTTGGCCAGCTGGGTCGGCGGTGACTCGCTCCGGCTCACCATCTTCGTCCTTGCCCTGGTCAACGTCGTCGCGTTCATCGCGACCGGCCTGCTCATAGACCGCTTCACCAGAGCCGACCCGGCCAGGCGGACGCGGGCGGCCCTGCTGTGGACGGCCAATCCGCTGCTGCTCTACCAGCTCGTCGCGGGCATGCATGTGGACACCCTCGCCATCGCCTGCATGGTGGCAGCCTTGCTGGCCAGAGCTCGTCCAGCGGCCGGAGGAGCACTGCTCGGCCTGGGCGTCGCCCTGAAGCTCAACGCCGGGTTGGTGGCCCTGGGTCCTGCCTGGGAGCTGCGCCGCCGTCCCGCCCGTCTGGCTTTGATGGCCGGGGTTGCCCTCGCGGTGGTGGCCGCCGGCTACGCCGTCGTCGGGCCGGAGGCGTTCGCCCCTCTCACCCGGACGAGCAAGTCCGTCTCCAATGCCTCGTTCTGGAAGCTCGTCCAGGGCTGGCTGCAGTCGCTGGTCGGCACCGGCAGCGCCTACCGAGGCGAGATCCAGATCGGCTCCCTGCTCGTGCTCGGCCTAGTGGCGTGGTCACTCTTCCGCCTGACCTCCCGCCGCCGGGCCCTCACGCACCGGCTCCCGGATCCCGGACAGCCGGTGAGCGAGGCCGGCACGGTGAGCGGCGCGGTGAGCAGGATGCGGCAGGGCGTGATCAACGGGGCCGCCGCCCGCCGCGTGACCCTCGCATCCACGTCACCGCCGCCTGCCCAGGCCGTCCCGAGATCCGGAGAATCGCCTGGCGGCCGAGTGGCGCCCACAGCACCTGGAGGTGGGGACGAGGCGACGGTCGTGGCTCTGGTCCTGGTCGTCGCCTACCTGTTCGCCTCGCCGTATGTGCTGCCCTGGTATGACGGGCTCGCGTTCGGGTTGCTGGCCCTGGTCGCCGCGTCCACTGTGGACCGCTTCATGGTCGCCCACCTGCTCGTGCTGTCGCTGGCCTATCTTCCCGCCCGCATCGCCGGGCAGCCGCCGGAGCTCGAATGGCTCAGGACCGTCGTACGGAGTCAGCTTGCCCCGTGGGCGCTGCTGGCGCTGACGGTGGCTCTGGTGTGGTGGGCTTGGCGAGCTGCAGGGCGCGTACGCACGACGCCAGTGTCAGCGGCACCGCCACCGTGAGGGCCATGGCTGGGATGGCGATGCCCGAGTCGTTCATGAGGAAGCCGATGAAGGTGCAGGTCAGAGCGCCGATCAGGCCCGCGCGGAGGGTGGGGGCGAGCGCGTAGGTCTGGCCGAGCGCCGAGGCTCCCCAGCGGGAGGGCCGGTTGAGCACCAGGAAGAGGAAGGCCAGCGCGACCAGTGAGAGGAGGGTCAGTGACCAGTTCCCGACGGTCACACCGACCATCGCACCGAACTTTCGGGCTATGACCGTCAGCGCCTGGCCGTCGATGACCTGTTGCACGAAGGTGCCCAGGTGGGTGCGCTGGGCGGCCGGCCGCAGCCAGTCGAAAAGCGCGATGGCGCTGATGAGCGCGCCCCCTGCCAGGCCCACCAGCAGCAGCTTCACCAGCGACACGCGGCGGCCGGCGAGCAGGATCAGGAAGACGGCCAACCCGACCACGAACGCGGGCACCCCGCCGAAGTCCGCGCCCCAGGAGGGCCATCCGTCTGCGAACACCGCCAGCCCGCCGTAGCCGACACACACCAGCAGCGTCACGGATCTCGACGTGCCCCTGCCGATCAGCCACTGGGCGATCCCGGCCAGGCCCAGGATGGTGCCGGTGGCGTAGATGGCGAACGCGATGTTGCTGAAGCCGTAGAAGCGGCCTCCGGTGACGGGTTCGTAGCCGGAGACGGCGTTCACCTGGAGGGTGGAGCCGGTCATCACGTCGATGAGCATGGCGAGCGAGGTGACGGCCGCGACCACGGTCAGCGGGCCCAGCACGTGCGCACGCCACGGGCCGGCGAAGGCAAGGACGGTGATGAGACCGGCGATGACCAGGATGGTGACGATCAAGGCGGTCATCGGCGCGGGCAGGCTCCACCAGGGCACCAGTTGGGCGAGGAACGTGGAGACGGCGATGGCGCCGCTCACCACCGAGACGACCTGCACGGCGACCAGCAGCCGGGAGGCGCTCGCCACGTCGGATGCGGCGTGTGCGCTGGGCGCCCCTGGTCCGGATCCGTTGCTCGGGGGTGAGGGGTCTTCCGGGTGCGGGGATGTGCTGGTCTGTACGGCGTCGGGGGGCGTGTTCGTGGCGGGCGCACCGGCTGGAGCCGTCCGGCCGGGACGGGCACGGCGGCGCAGGGCGACGGCGGCGAAGGCGTAGAAGAGGAGCTGGACCGTTACGAACACGGCGAAGAACGGGCCGCGGACCTCGCGCAGCACCTGGCTGGCCAGGTCGGCGTCCGCCAGTTCGGTGACGATGTCCGCGTCCGGGGCCGGGGCACGGTCGGCGTCGGTGGACTGCCAGGGGCGGCCGACGACCTGGGGCGCCGGCTCGGCGCCGGTCAGCTGGATCGTGGTGGCGGTCAGGTCCGCGAGGGTGACCAGGGCGTCCTGACGGGTGGAGGTCGCGGTGAGGTGGCCGCGCAGGTACGGCCCGCCGGTGGGGGACGGGCCGGTGGCGATCGCCACGTGGAGGTGGGCGCTCGGGGTGACGTCCGAGATGCCGGCTATCAGGATCGTCGTGCCGGTGGGGAGGGTGGTGAGGAGGGCGCCGATACGGCGGTCGGCTTCGGTGACGGCCGCTTGACGGGCGGCCGGTGGCATGGGGGTCGGGACCCCGTACTCGTCCAGGGGCCGGCCGGCCCAGGCGGCGGCCAGGTCGGGCGCGTCCATGACGATCAGGTTGTAGGGGGCCGGGTCGCCCAGGGACTCCGGGGTGTCGACGTATCTGGTGACTTTTCCGGTCTTGTCGGCTGCGGCCAGTGCGGCCCCGGGCCCGATCGCGGCGACCCTCCCCCCGGCGTCGGTGATGGTCTGGGCGAGCGTGCCCAATTGCGCGGCGTAGCCGGTGGTGGACTGGTGGGCGACCAGGCCGGGCCAGCCCGGGATCACAGCACCCTCGCCGTCGGGCCGCGGGGACGGGACGGGCGGGCAGCCCCTGCCCGCCGTGCCGGCTCGCTGACCCGCCGACACCGTGAGCCAGCCGGCGACAGGGCAGGTGATGCCGCGGTCCGGAGGCGGCACGGCCCGGGTGGACATCGAGGCGGAGCCGCCCTGGGTGGCGAGCTTCCAGAGGTTCGGGGTGCGGGACTGGTGGATGTCGCTCCACTCGAGGCCGGGCACGCCGACGAGGGCCACGCGGCCCTGCGCTGAGGTGGCGGCCGCCGGGCTCGGGGCGAGGAGGGCCAGGAGCGCCATGCTCAGGAGCACCATGCTCAGGAGCACCATGCTCAGGAGCATCGCCGCGACGGTGCGCGGTACGTGTCGCGCCGAGCTCCGCCGCACGGGGTGCGCGCCGCGCCGGGCGCGGGTGAGGCTGTGAGGGGGGACGGGCGCGCCGAAGGTGGATCGCGGCATGTGCTGAACCCCCAGTGTTGGCGCGCTCGACAAACAACAGCCACGGTAACGTGCCACACCGTGACGAGTGTCGAGGCGCCGGAGAAGCGGCGGCAGTGGTGGGCGTGGGCCGTGGCGGTGCTGGTCGTCGCCGCGGCGGTGACGCCACTGGTGCAGCAGTGGCTGACCAATCCGGACGACCAGCGCCTCGTGGACCTCGACGTTTACCGTACCGGCGGTCAGATGCTGCTTGAGGGTCGGCCGGTCTACGACTACTTCACCCCTGCCCCGCAGTTGCTGCCGTTCACCTATCCGCCGATCGCGGCGATGCTGGCGATGCTGCTGGCGGAGATGTCGTGGGGGACCGCGCAGTGGGTGTGGACGGCGGGCGTCTTCGTGGCGTTGGGCGTGGCCGTGGGGTTCTCGTTCAGGCGGGTGCTCGGGCGGTACGCGCCGTGGGTGTTCGCGTTCCTGATGGTCGCGTGCGCCTATCTCATGCCGATCCGGGATCAGGTGCGGTTCGGGCAGGTGGACATCCTGCTGGTGGCGCTCTGCCTGGCCGACTGCGTGGCGAAGCGGCCGTGGTGGCCACGCGGGTTCCTGATCGGGCTGGCCACCGCGGTGAAGCTCACACCGGGCGTCTTCCTCATCTATCTGCTGGTGACGCGGCAGTGGCGGACCCTGTTCATGGCGTCGTTCGTGACGGCGCTGCTCACCTTGCTGCCGTTCGCGGTGGTGCCGCAGGACGCGGCGGACTTCTGGTTCGGGGCGCTGCTCGACTCAGAGCGGCTGGGCGCGAACGCGGCCACCACCAACCAGTCGATCCGCGGCATGCTCATCCGCCTCTACATGCCCGACACGCTGACGTCTGTGCTCTGGCTGGCCCTGGTGGCGGTGGTCGCCTGGTACGGGTTCCGCGGCGCACGGGACGCCTATCTGGCCAGGGACCCGCTGAGGGCCGTCGCGCTCGTGGGACTGATGGCGGTGCTGCTCTCGCCGGTCGCCTGGATCCACCACCTGGCCTGGGTGGTCGTGGTGCTGGGCGCGATCGTGGGCGACGGGCGGGACCCGGTAAGGCTGCGGGTGGCCGCCGGGGTGTGGCTCTACTACGTGGTGCCGGTGCCGTGGTGGGGGGTGGCGCTGAAGGCGGCCGAGATACCGCTCGTCAGCCCCGTCCTCGGCAAGATCGTGCAGAACGGCTTCGGGCTGGGGGCGCTGGCCCTGGTCTGGCTTCTGGCCTACTGGCTGCCGAGAAGGGACCGCACGGAGATCGTAAAGCCCGACGCCGCACGTCAACCGGCGGATACCCTTTGACCATGCCCAGACTCGCGTATCTCGGACCGGAGGGCACCTTCACCGAAGAGGCTCTGAGGCTCCTCGAGCCCGGCGCCGAGCGCCTGCCCTGCGCCACCGTCACAGCCGCGCTCAACGCTGTGAGGACCGGGGAGGCCGATGGCGCGGTCGTGCCGCTGGAGAACTCCCTCGAGGGCGGGATCACCACCACCCTCGACGAGTTCGCCTGGGGCGAGCCGCTGATGATCACCGCCGAGCTGCTGCTGCCGGTGCGGTTCTCGCTGCTGGCCAGGCCCGGCACCGAGATCGTGCACATCAAGCGCGTCTACACCCATCCCGCGGCCATCACCCAGTGCCGCGCGTTCACCGCCCGCGAGCTGCCCGACGCGGTGGTGGTGTCCGCGCCGTCGACGGCGGCGGCGGCCCAGGAGGTCTCGCTGCCGGGCTCGCCGTACGACGCGGCGATCGCCGCCCGCATCGCGGGCGAGCACTACGGCCTGGTGGAGCTGGCCGGCGACATCGGCGACCGGTCCGACACCGTGACCAGGTTCGTCAGGGTGAGCAGGCCGGGCGCGCTGCCGGACCCGACCGGGTCCGACCGGACCACGCTGGTCGTCTTCCTCGCCGACGACCATCCGGGCGCGCTGCTGGAGATGCTGACGGAGTTCTCGGTGCGCGGCGTCAACCTGAGCCGGATCGAGTCGCGGCCCACCGGCAACGGCATCGGCCGCTACTTCTTCCACTTCGACTTCGAGGGCCACGTGGCCGACGCGCGGGTCGGAGAGGCGATTTCCGGCCTGCATCGCATCTGCGGCGAGGTGCGCTTCCTCGGCAGTTATCCGCGGGCCGACGGCGTCGCTCCCCAGATCAAGAGGGGGACGGCCGACCCCGAGTTCGCCGAGGCCGGGCGGTGGCTGGCCAGGATCCGGGCCGGACAGCTCTAATCCAGGAGCGGGTGGCGGGCGCGCGCCGGTAGCCTTTCCTTGTGATTGACCTGCGTACCCTTCGTGAGGATCCCGACCGGCTACGGGCGTCGCAGCGTGCCCGCGGCGAGGACGACTCCGTCGTCGACACGCTGCTCGCGCTCGACGAGCGCCGCCGCTCAGCGCTGACCTCGTTCGAGACCATGCGCGCGGAGCAGAAGAGTCTGGGCAAGTCGGTCTCCAGGGCGCAGGGCGAGGAGAAGGCCGCGCTGCTCCAGCGGGCCAAGGACCTCGCCTCGCAGGTCAAGTCCGCCGAGGGCGAGGCCGAAAAGCTGGCCGCGGAGCTCGACGGGCTGCTCCAGGGGGTGCCCAACATCGTCGAGGAGGGTGCGCCTCCCGGCGGCGAGGACGACTACGTGGTGCTCGAGACCCATGGCGAGCCGCGCGTGTTCGACTTCGAGCCCAGGGACCATCTGGAGCTGGGCGAGCGGCTCGACGCCATCGACATGGAGCGGGGCGCCAAGGTGTCCGGCTCGCGGTTCTTCTTCCTCAAGGGCGTGGGCGCCCGGCTGCAGCTCGGCCTGCTCAACATGGCCATGCAGCACGCGATCGAGCGCGGGTTCATCCCGATGATCACGCCGGTGCTGGTCAAGCCGGAGACCATGCAGGGCACCGGCTTCCACGTGGCCCACGACAAGGAGATCTACCGCCTGCCCGACGACGACCTCTACCTGGTCGGCACCTCGGAGGTGTCGCTGGCGGGCTATCACGCCCAGGAGATCCTCGGCGGTGACGAGCTGCCGCTGCGCTACGCCGGCTGGTCGTCGTGCTTCCGCCGCGAGGCGGGCTCCTACGGCAAGGACACCAGGGGCATCATCCGCGTCCACCAGTTCGACAAGGTGGAGATGTTCTCCTACGTGCGTCCCGAGGACGCCCACGAGGAGCACCAGCGGCTGCTCTCCTACGAGCGGGAGATGCTGGCCAAGATCGAGGTGCCTTACCGCATCATCGACACGGCGGCCGGCGACCTCGGCATGTCGGCGGCCCGCAAGTTTGACTGCGAGGCGTGGATCCCCACCCAGGGCCGCTACCGCGAGCTGACGTCCACCTCCAACTGCACCGAGTTCCAGGCGCGCAGGCTCGCCGTCCGGTTCCGGGACAAGGACGGCAAGCCCCAGCACCTGGCCACGCTCAACGGCACGCTGGCCACCACCCGCTGGATCGTCGCGATCCTGGAGAACCACCAGCAGGCCGACGGCTCGGTCGTGGTCCCCGAGGCGCTGCGCCCCTTCGTGGGCCTCGACGTGCTGGAGCCCGTCAAGTAGGGATCGGTCCGTCACGTGTGTGGCGGGGTGCGTACGTCCTCCACCCGGAGGCGTGCGCTCCTCCGCAGCGCCACGAGCCCTCCGATCGCGGTCCCCAGCCCGAGCGTCAGCCCCAGCGCCAGCGAGGCGCCGTAGTCGATCCAGCCCTCGCTCCAGGCCCTGAACGGCACGGCCAGGCCGAGCCCCACCAGCACCCCGGCCGCCAGCGCGTTGACGACCCCGCGCGAGCCGATCCGGGCGTCGGGGACGAGCGAGGTCGCCACGATCACCGCGGTGACCAGGAGGGCCGCTCCGGTCAGCCAGAAGAGCCCCTCCAGTTGGTGAGCCGGCCACGGCGCCAGCATCACCGCCCCGACGCCGCCCTGGACGACGATGAGGGCCGGCCGCGCGCGCCGGGGCCGTCGCACCGCCTGGACGGCCAGGCCCGCGAGCACGGTCCACAGGGCGGCCAGCGCGGCGATCCACATCGCGCCGCCGGCGTCGAGGGGCCGGTCCAGCGGCACCGCCCCGGACTCCGACAGCAGGTCCCCGTCGCCGAAGCCGAGCCGGCGCCACGTGCCGGCCACGTCGCGCACGGCCACGCCGTCGCGGCCGTTGGCCACGACCACCACGTGCCCGCCTCCGGCTCTGGGCTGGACGGCCAGGGAGTTCGAACGGATCGGGCCGTAGGACCGGGCCGCCGCCAGGGTGCTCTCCAGCGTCTCCACCCCTGCGGGAGGCACCTCCCAGGAGACGGTCCACGTCTTGCCGCCGTCGTCGGACTGCATGACCCTCATCAGGCCGTCGACGATCGAGTAGCAGCGTTCCGGGTCCTTCGGCACGCAGGCCGCCCTCTGCTCCGGTCCGCGCTCGCGGCTCGCGGGGAGGACGGAACCGGTGGTCCAGGTCTGCCCGCCGTCATCGGAGACCAGGTCGGGCCCGAAGCGGCCGGTGACCACGATGGACCCCCGGTGCACCTCGACGGTCTCGGCAGTGGGGTGCCCGGGGTGGGCGGAGGTGGCCGTCACGGCGAGTACGGCCAGCGGCACCGTGGCGATCACCCGCAGGCGCCGTGGATCCGGCCGGAGGCTGCGCTGCCGTATCCACCACGCGAGCCCGAGCGCCGGCAGGGCCAGCAGGTCCGTGTAATCGGCCACGACGCGCGACGGGCCCGCCAGGGCGGTCCAGGCATGGGAGGCGGCCTCCGCGCCCATCTCCGTGGATTTCACGAGCGTGAAGAGCGCACCCGTCAGGATGGTGGCGGCCAGGTCCGCTCTGCGGCACAGAAGGAGCGCCAACAGAGGCGGCGCGACGACCAGGCCGGCCACATCACTGAGCTTGCCGGTGACGAGTCCGGGCCAGGCGTGTTTGAGCAAGTGGTCGTTGAGTAACAGCACGGCCACCGAGAGCACGGTTGCAGGGTGGCATAACCACGCGTATCTCATATATGGCTTGATGGCGCCAATACCCGACGGGTTCACGGAGCGTGTGAATCGAGTCACACTCGTAACAACCCCGGTCAATACGAGACAGGATGTCCTAAAAAAGGCGAACGAAACGCGAAAGGCCGGAGTCCGCTGGAAGCGAACCCCGGCCTGTCTCGCTGTTACAGGTCAGATAGCGCGGACCTGGGAGGCCTGCGGCCCCTTCTGGCCCTGCGTGATCTCGAACTCGACCCGCTGGCCGTCTTCAAGGCTGCGGTAGCCGTTGCCGACGATCTCGGAGAAGTGCACGAACACGTCCGGCGCACCGCCGTCCGGGGCGATGAAGCCGAAGCCCTTCTCAGCGTTGAACCACTTGACGGTTCCCTGAGCCATAAAAGCTCTCCCTCAGGATGTGAATCTATGGGACCCACACCTCGTGGATCCCGGTGTGTCGTACAGCAAGCACCCCGGGGTGGCTCAGACAAAGTCATGCTGGTTTTCACTACGGGATCAGCTAATACAACGCCACCACATCTAACACCATTCTGGCGCGTTGGTGTTCCTCTCCCTAGGAAGATTTCTGGCCGACGGCATCAGCAGGCAAACTGGAACGTGTTATGCACAGCCTTCCCGCACCCCGCCTTGTGGCCACCGACCTGGACGGCACCGCGCTGCGCACCGACGGAACGGTCTCTCCCCGCACGGCCGCTGCGTTCGCCAGAGTCGAAGATTCCGGAGCCATGCTGGTCTTCGTCACAGGCCGCCCACCTCGGTGGATGGGCGCTGTGGCAGGCGCGCTGCGTCACCGCGGAGTGGCCATCTGCGCCAACGGCGCCCTGATCTACGATCTGCACACCGAACGGATAGTCGAATCTCACCTCATCGACGTACAGGTGCTCGGGGAAGTCGTCGCTCAGCTTCGAGCGAACGTGCCCGAACTCGCCTTTTCGGTCGAGTACGAAGGTGGCTTTGCGCATGAGTCCGATTTCCGGCTCGGCAGCTGGGACCGTACGGCCAAGGGCGGCGCGAGGCCGATCCGGGAGACGCTCACCTCGCGGCCGTGCGCCAAGCTGCTGGCCCTGCATCCCGCGATGGGCCCCGACGAGCTGCACGCGACCGTCCACGGCCTCGTGGGCCATCTGGTGACCGCCACGCACTCCAGCGGGAGGGGCCTGATCGAGATGAGCGCCCGCGGGGTCACCAAGGCGACCGCCCTGGCCACGCTGGCCGGACGGCACGAGATCAAACCATCACAGGTGGTGGCGTTCGGCGACATGCCGAACGACCTGCCCATGCTGAGCTGGGCAGGCACGTCCTACGCGGTCGCCAACGCGCACCCCGGCGTGCTGGCGGCGGTCGATCATGTGACCGCGGCCAACGACGACGACGGTGTCGCGCGGGTGCTCGAAGAGCTTTACAGGTAGGGGCCGGAGCCGCCGGGAGGCCGGTGCGCCTCCTCGGTGTGCGGCACGCCGGGCAGCGCCCTGCGCATCTGCTCGAGCTGCGCCCTGGCCGCCATCTGCTGCGCGAACAGCGTGGTCTGGATGCCGTGGAACAGCCCCTCCAGCCATCCCACGAGCTGGGCGTGCGCGATGCGCAGCTCAGCGTCGCTCGGAGGCGCGCCGTTCTCCTCGGTGAAGGGCAGCGACAGCCGCTCCAGCTCCTCGACCAGCTCGGGGGCGAGGCCGTCCTCGAGCTCCTTGATGGAGGACTCGTGGATCTCCTTCAGCCGCTTGCGGCTGGCCTCGTCGAGAGGAGCCGCGCGGACCTCCTCCAGAAGCTGCCTGATCATGCTGCCGATGCGCATCACCTTGGCGGGCTGCTCGACCAGGTTGGTGACCGATCGCTCGTCCTCGCCGTTATCGCCCTGACCTTGGAAGTCAGGACCCACCACCACGATGTGGGGGGTGTTGTTGTCCTCAGCATTCATACGTCTCACCGTACTAGCAGGATCTTCCCGATGTGCTCGCCGGAATCCACCATTTCGTGAGCTTCGGCCGCCTGCGCCATCGGCACCTCGGCGTACACCACAGGACGCACCGCACCGGCGCTGACCAGCGGCCACACGTTGTCGACGACGCTGCGGGCGATGGCTCCCTTCTCGTCGACGGGCCGCGAGCGCAGCGTGGTGCCGTACACCGCGGCGCGTTTGGTCAGCAGCGCGCCCAGGTCGAGCTCGGCCTTGCGGCCGCCCTGCAGCCCGATGACCACCAGCCGCCCGCCGGTGCGCAGCGCCCGGACGTTTCCGGCCAGGTACTTGGCGCCGATGATGTCCAGGATGACGTCGGCCTGGACCTTGTCCGCGAAGTCCTCCTGGTGGTAGTCGATGGCCTCGTCCGCGCCGAGCTCCCTGACCCGCTCCGCCTTCGCCGCCGAGCCGACCGTCGTGACCACCCGTGAGCCGAGCGCCTTGGCGAGCTGCACCGCGAACGTGCCGATCCCGCTGGCCCCGCCGTGCACGAGCAGCGTCTCGCCCCTGCGCAGCCGGGCGGTCATGAACACGTTGGACCAGACCGTGCACGCCACCTCGGGCAGCCCGGCGGCCTCCACCAGGCGCACGCCCTGAGGCACCGGCATCACCTGCTGCCACGGCACGGCTACGCGCTCAGCGTAACCGCCGCCCGCCAGCAGGGCGCAGACCTCGTCCCCGACCTTGAACTGCTCGACGTCCGAGCCGACCTCGGCGACCACGCCGGACACCTCCAGCCCCGGGTAAGGGGGCGCGCCGGTGGGTGGGTCGTAGAAGCCCTGCCGCTGGTGCACGTCCGCCCGGTTGACCGCGGAGGCGGTCACCTCGATGAGGACCTCGCCACGCTCGGGGCGCGGATCCGGCACCTCGCGCCACTCCAACACCTCTGGCCCGCCGCTGCGGGTGATCTCGATGGCTCGCATGACACCACGGTAACGGGGCAAAGAAGTTGTGGGTTGGCGGCGCCACCCTGCAGCCTTGGCGTTAATCTGCATTGTAATTTGCTGCCCCTTTAGACCCACCCGAGGGGGAACACGGTGGCAAGACACGATCGAGAAGAATCGCTCGAGGAACAGCTGGCCTGGCTCGACGCCATCAAGGAGACGGAGGAAGCTCCGGTCAGGGTAAGCGCCTCGTCAGCCTCGACCGACGACTCTGTGGTCTCGCCGTACCCCAAGGACCCGTGGTCGTTGGTCCCGCAGCACGACACGCCGACCCCGCCGCTGTTCCGCGCCGCGGTCGACTCCGTGTACGGCGCGGCGGCGGCCGGGGAACTGCCCGAGGCCGAGAGCGAGGCCGGCGAGTGGCTGGACAAGGCCGCCGTCAAGGACGAGCCGGCCAAGGACGAGCCGGCCGAGCCGGTCGCCAAGGATCTGCCCACCACCCCGCCGACGAGCCTGGGCAAGGCCGCCGACGAGTTCCTGGCGCCGCTCAAGCCGCTGCCGCGGCCCGACGACACCGACACCTACTCGTTGCTGTCCCTGCCCGAGCAGGACAAGCCCGAGCAGGACAAGCCCGAGCAGGAGACGCAGGAGAACATCCCCTGGCCCCTGCCCCCGGCGTGGTCGCGGGAGCCCCAGGAGAAGCAGGACCAGGCCGATCAGGACACCGGGCCGCAGGAGATATTCCGACTGTCCAAGGACCTGAAGGCGGAGCCGCTCGGCGAGACGCAGCCTGCCGCCGACGAGCCGAGGCGCGTCTTCGAGGAGCCCCGGCGGCATTTCGACGAGCCGCGCCGGTCCTTCGACACGCCGCAGCAGGCTTTCGACCGGCCCCAGCGCCCCGCCGACGAGCCGAGGCGCCTGTTCGACGAGCCCATACGCCCGGCCGAGGAGCCGCAGCGGTTCTTCGACGACCCCAAGCGGTCTTTCGACGAGCCCGAGCCAGAGGCCGCGCCCGAGCCCGCGCCCCCCGCGCAGCCCGAGTCCCGGCGTCCTTCCGATGAGCCCCAGCGCGCCTTCGGCGAGTCGCAACATGCCTTCGGGGAGCCGTCGCGGCCCTTCGACGAGTCGCCGCGTCCGGCGTCCGAGCCGCGTCACCGCCAGTCGCCGGAGTTCCAGCGCCCGGCGGAGCCGCGCCACCGCCCGGCTCCCATTCCGGTGTTCAACGCGCCGCCCCGCCCGCCGGTCACCGGTCGGCCCAACGCCGACAGCCTCGACCCCGAGTCGCTCCTGCGCGGCCGCCGCAACGCCCCCTCCAAGGGCTGGCGCCGCCTGGTCTACAAGGCGTCGGGTGGCTGGATCAAGCCGGGCGAGCCGCCGGAGGTCAGGCGTCGCCGCGAGCTGATGGCCAGGGCGCGCACCCCGGTCGCCGCGGGTCACCACCGGGTGGCCGTACTCAGCCTGAAGGGCGGGGTCGGCAAGACCACGACCACGGTCGGCCTGGGCGCCACACTCGCGCACATGCGGGGCGACCGCGTCATCGCGATCGACGCCAACCCCGACAGGGGCACGCTGTCGGACAAGCTGGTGCTCGAGACCTCGGCGACCGTGCGCGACCTGCTCAACGAGCACGAGCAGGTCAAGCGGTACGTCGACATCAGGGCGTTCACCTCGCAGGCGCCGTCGCGGCTGGAGGTGCTCGCCTCCGACCGCGACCCGTCGGTGTCGGAGGCGTTCAGCGGCGCCGACTTCCAGGCCGTGTCGCAGGTGCTGGAGAACTTCTACTCGATCTGCATCACCGACTGCGGCACCGGCCTGCTGCACTCCGCCATGGGCGGGGTGCTCGGCCTGGCCGACCAGATCGTGCTGGTCAGCTCGCCGTCGGTGGACGGCGCCCGGGCGGCCTCGGCCACGCTCGACTGGCTGGAGGCGCACCACTACGGCCATCTGGTGCGCGAGGCGACCGTGGTGCTGTGCAGCGTCAGGCCGCGCTCGAAGTCGGCGGTGGACATCAGAAAGCTGGAGGCCCATTTCGCCGCCAGGTGCCGTGCGGTGATCCGTGTGCCGTACGACCCCCACCTGGAGGAGGGCGCGGAGATCGACCTGGACCGGCTGCAGGAGACCACCAGGGAGGCGTATCTGCAGCTCGCGGCCTACGTCGGCGACGGGTTCGCGGGAACCCGCGAGTGAGCGGAGGGTGTGGGATTCGAACCCACGAGGCCATCGCTGACCTGGCCGCTTTCAAGGCGGCTGCACTCGTCCACTATGCGAACCCTCCAGTGCGGAAACCACGATAGCGGCTGCGGTGACGCCGGTGTACGTTCAGGTGGTGGATCTCAGCGTCGAGGTGGAACGAGCCGAGGGGGCCGCCGCCGTCGTGCGCGTGGACGGCGAGCTCGACAAGGTCACGGCTCCGGCGTTCAGGGAGTGCCTGACCGCGCTGTCGGCCGAGGGGCGGCTCGACGTCGTCATCGACGCGAGCCGGTTGACCTTCTGCGACTCCAGCGGCCTGTGGGTGCTCGTGGCGCACCGGCGTGACGTCGGCGCGCTCGGCGGGTCGCTCCGGCTCACCGGCGTGCACGGGGTCTTCCGGCGGGTGCTCGACGTGACCGGGCTCAAGGCCGCCTTCGACAGCGTGTTACCCGTCCAGTTGTGACAGCAGCCACTTGGGGCCGGCGGTCTTGGCTCCGAGTTCGGTGACCCGCTCCTTCAGCCCTCGGTCGGCCGTGACGACGAGCGTCCGCTCCCACGCCCTGGCCTTCCCCACCACGCCCACGATCGCGTCGTCGCCGCTGCCTGTCGCCGCGACGACCTGGATGCCGGGGATGTCCGGCGCGCCCTTGGCGGCCCCCTCGACCACCGCCACGATGCGCGGATACCACTGCGCCAGGGTCGGGTGCGTCAGCCTGAGCTCCGCCACGGAGCGCAGCAGCCGGGTGGCCGCGCCGAGCCGGTCGTTCCACCAGCCCTTCTCGGCGCGGGCGCCGATGATGTTGGCCACGTCGAGCACGACGGTCTCCGGGTTGATCGCGCGCTGGACCTCGTCCCAGGTCGCGGCGAAGCCCGGATGCAGCTCCTTGGCGGCGATCTCGGGCAGCGGCAGCCAGGTCAGCTCGTCGCTCTCGCCGTTGGCGCACACGGCGGCCAGCAGCCCGGCAGACTCGGCGATCACCGTCTCGAACGCCCACCCGCCGTGGTCGTCGCGGTAGACGCCCTGGACGCGCAGGCCCTCGTCGCCGAGCGCGGCCTCCTCGCGGGCCTCGCGCAGCGCGCTCGCCACGGCGTCCTCGTGGCTGTCACGGGCTCCGCCGGGCAGTCCCCAGGTGCCGCCGTGGTGGCTCCACCAGGACCGTTTCTGCATGAGCACGTACGGTGTGCCGAGGTCGTCGTGGTGCACGGCCAGCAGTCCGGAGGCGCCGTGCAGCCCCCAGTGCCGGTGCCCGCGCATGCACTCGGTCCAGCCGTCGCCATCCTTGTCCGCCATGCCGGGATCCTCTCAGCCTCCGCCCTTGCTGAAATGCTGGAAATCCTTGGTGCCCGCCCAGGAGCCGCCCCACTCCCAGCCGACCTGCTGGAAGGCCCGTACAACCCGGTCGCCCGGATTGATCACGCCTTTCCCTTTCATTGGACGCTCAGTGTACTTTTCCGCGTTCTTGTGAGCTGTGTCACCGCTTGCGGTGACGTACGGGTTCTCGCGCGGGTTGATGTCGATGGCCTCGCCGAAGGCATGGTTGGACCAGCTGCCCGACCCGGTGGCCCGGCGGCAGTTGAACGCCGAGGTGTTGTCCGCCTCGATCGAGGCGAAGTCGTCGGCCTTGAAGGCGTCGACCAGCTCCATCCGCCGGATCGGCCACCGCCAGTCGTACAGCTTGCCGAAGACCTGCACGATGTCGTCGGCGACCGTCTTGCGCACGACGAGTTCGCCGGTGTGGGGCTTGTCGTCGAAGCCCCAGTAGGACAGGGTGATCAGCCGCAGGTCGCGGTAGTGGACCGGGCATCCCTCCCGCCAGGAGTACGGCAGGCGGTCCCGGCCGACCTTGGTCACCTTGGACCGGAACTCGGGCGGCTTCGTGCTGGTCGGGCTCGGGCTCGGGCTCGACGCCGGGGTCTCGGTCGCGGGCGTGGTCGTGGGTGTGGTGGCCGGTGGGCTCTGTTTCGAGGACGCGGCCGGGTCCTGCCCGCCGCACGAAACGGCCGCGAGCACCACGAACGCCATGGCGGCAGTACGTTTCATCTGGCCACCATATGCCACGTCTTTCCAGGTCAGGCTACTTAACCCTCGGCGGCGTGCCTGCCCCGGCCGGTCAGCGCGCGCAGCGCCTCGGCGGCGTAGACCACGAGGGCGACGAACGAGACACCGGCCAGCATCCCGCCGACCCACAGGTCGTTGACCGTCGCGTCGGCGTACGGGGCGCCCGAGGGCTGATAGCCGACCACGAACGGCGCGGCGACCAGCCAGAGGCCGGCCAGGAACAGCAGGACGAGGGCGCAGACGCCCAGCTTGGCCTTCATCGGTTCTCCTCCGCGGCGACCAGGGGGACCGAGCCGTTCTGGCGGCGCGGCGGCGTTTCCAGGTCTTGACGCAGCGCCTCGACGAGCGGGGCGAGCATCGTGGCCAGCTCGGCGGACGACGTCTCCGGTACGGCCGGAGCGGGCTCGGGCTCAGGCTCGGGCCGGCGCTCGCGCACGGTCACCAGGCCGCGCCCGGCCAGCTCCTCGTGGATGGCCGCGGCGAAGGCGGCCGCGCCGGCAAGGGCGACGACGACCACGCCGAGGCCGGTGAAGAACTCGGACGTGGTGGTGCCGGTCCAGTCCGCGTTCTCGGGCTGGGTGCCCAGGGCGAACGGCGCGATCATCAGCCACAGCCCGGCCATGAAGGCCAGGGCGGCCACGACGGCGCCCACGAACTTGCGAATCATCGGGGGGTTCCTCCGCTGACGAGATCCTGCTGAGGTGGCGCGGCCTGCGCTATCAGGGCGCGAGAGGTGGGGCGCAACACGTCCTGGGCCACTGACCTGGCGCGCTCGCGTTCGGGCCGGTCGTCGGGTGGTGCCATCCTGGCCACGGCCGTGAGCAGCGCCGACGGCCGGCCGTTGGCCCGCTCGACGCGCTGGGCGACGAGCTCCAGCAGCAGCCCGGCGAGGACCAGGTCGTCCTTGCCCGGCGGCTTGGCCACGGGCGCGGGCTCCGCGCCGCCGCGCAGCGGCAGCTCCTTGAGGAACAGCGTCGCCAGGAAGCCCAGCACGGCGATGGGCACGCCCACCATGAAGACGGTCTCCAGGCCGCGGGTGAACGACTCCAGCACGATGTGCTTGAGGGGCTCGGGCAGCCGCTGGATCTCGGCGGGGCTGCCCAGGCGGGGAGCGCCGCCGGGGAGCGAGAGGTGCGCGGCCCTGATCATCTCGGCCATCTCGGCACTGAGCCGGTTGGTGAGGAGCGCACCGAACGCGGCCACGCCCACGGCCCCGCCCAGCGACCGGAAGAACGACACGCCGGCCGTGGTGGCGGCCATGTCACGCGGCTCCGAGCCGTTCTGCGCGGCGAGGATCAGCATCTGCATCGTCAGGCCGAGCCCCAGGCCCAGCACGCCCACGTCGAACCCGATGAGCCACCCGCTGGAATCCACGCGCAGCCGCGACAGCAGGAGCAGGCCGACGGCCACGATCAGCATCCCCGCCACCGGGAACAGCTTCCACTTCCCGGTCCTGGTGACGATCTTCCCGGAGACCACGCCCGCCAGGAACAGGGCGATCACCATCGGCAGCGTCATGAGCCCGGAGTCGGTCGGGCTCATCCCCTTGACGATCTGCAGGTACTGCGGCAGGTAGATCATCGCCCCGAACATCGACATGCCGACGAACAGGGAGGCGACGCTGGTCAGCACGAAGGTGCGGTTGCGGAACAGGCGGGGCGGCAGGATCGGGTTGCCCGACGTGCGCTCGGCCAGCACTGCCAGGCCCAGAGAGAGCAGGCTGATCGCGCCGAGGAAGTAGGTCCAGGGGGAGTTCCACTCGAACTGCTGCCCGCCGAAGGTCAGCAGGAGCATCAGGGCGCTCGCGCTGGCCGTGATGGTGGTGGCGCCCCAGATGTCGATCGTGGTGTCGCGCTTGACCACGGGAAGTTTGAGCACCCGCTGGATCACCACGGCGGCCACGATCGCGAACGGCACGACCACGTAGAAGCACCAGCGCCAGCCGAGCCACTCGCTGTCGACGATGAACCCGCCGAGCAGCGGCCCCGCGACGGTGGAGATCCCGAAGACCGCCCCCATGTAGCCGGAGTAGCGGCCGCGCTCCCGTGGCGAGACGATGTCGCCCAGGATCACCTGCGCGAGGGCCGACAGACCACCCACACCCAGCCCCTGTACGGCGCGGGCGGCGATGAGCTGGCCCATGTCCTGCGACAGGCCCGCGACGAGCGAGGCGGCCACGAACAGTCCGAGGGCGGTCTGGAAGAGCAGTTTGCGGCCGAACAGGTCCGACAGCTTGCCCCACAACGGGGTGGACACCGTCATCGTCAGCATGGTCGCCGACGCCACCCACGAATACTGGTCCTGCCCGCCGAGCTCTCCCACGATCGTCGGCAGTGCCGTGCCCACCACGGACGTCGAGATCATCGAGGTGAGCATGGCGAGCATGAGCCCGGACATGACCTCGAGGATCTCGCGGTGTGTGTACTGCCGCCCCGTGGGGATCGTGGCATGTGCCTGGGCTGCCAAGACACCACATCCCCTCATATGCTGATTCCGCCTTGGAGTATACGCTCGTTTACTAGCCGCGCGGCAAGTGGATATATTCCTGAGCATGAACATCGAGGCGATCCCGAGCACGGAAGCCCAGGTGGCAGAGGCGGCCAGGCCGCGTGACCGCGAGGCCACCAGGCAGCGTCTGCTGGTGGCGGCGCGAGCCCTGTTCGCCGAGCACGGCTACGAGCACGTGACGGTGCGGATGATCGCCTCCGAGGCGGAGGCCAACATCGCTCTGGTGTGCCGCTACTTCGGTTCCAAGGCCGGCCTGTTCGGCGAGGTCCTGCAGGGCGAGCCGACGATCCGCCGCATCATCGACGGCGACCCGGCGGGCCTGGCCGGACGCCTGGCCGAATACGCCGCCTGGCGCATGCACCACGACCCGGAGAGCCGCATCCTGCGCTCGCTCGAATACTCCTCAGGCGACCCGGAGATCAAGATCCTGATGCGCGACCGCCTGCGCACGGCGGTGATCGACCCGCTGGCGGCGGCTCTGGACGGCCCCGACGCGCACGCCCGCGCCCGTACGGCTACGGCGCTCTTCCTCGGCATCGGGCGCATGCGCCGCACCCTGGGGCCCGAGGCCCCCACTCCGGCAGACGTCGAGCGCCTCACCGCGATGTTCGAGGCCTGCCTGCGCGCCTAGGGCCCGGTTTAGGCGGGCTGATCCCGCGCCGGGGCCTGCAGCCGTAAAGGGGCCATAACACCGAAATAGGGATCATTTGGAACATGGCAGGACTCCTACCAGCCGTTAGCTTGACAGCACCCCCCATCAAGGAGTGCACATGTTGGGTAAACGCTGTGCGCTGGTAGGAGCCACCATCGTGGCCGCCTGCCTGGCGACTCCACTCACCCCCGCCATGGCCCACCCGGCCCCCGCGGCGGACCCAGCCACCCCGCCTTCGGTGATCGACGCGCTCGAGCGCGATCTCGGCCTCACCGAGCAGCAGGTCGTCACCAGGCTCGCCAACGAGCAGCGCGCCGCCGCGACCGAAGCGACCCTGACCTCCTCCTTAGGCGCGTCCTACGGCGGAGCATGGCTGAACGCCGACGCCTCCAAGCTCATGGTGGCCACCACCGACCCGGCCGCCACGGCCGCCATCCAGTCACAGGGCGCCGAGGCGGTCCTCGTGCCTCGCACGCTGGCCCAGCTCAACGGCATCATGGAGCAGATCGACCGGGCGCCGCAGGCGGCACAGGCCGCCGCCGCCCTGTGGTACGTCGACGTGACGACCAACAGCGTCGCCATCCTCGCCGCCACCCAGCAGGCCGCCGACGCGCTGGCCGCTGCCGCCGGCGTCGACAAGGCCGCGGTGAAGACCGCCGTGACCACCGAGACCCCCAAGCCGTTCATCGACATCGTCGGCGGCGCGCCGTACTACATCGGCTCCAGCCGGTGCAGCGTCGGCTTCTCGGTGACCCGCGGCACCACCCCGGGCTTCGTCACCGCGGGCCACTGCGGCAGGGCGGGCTCCAGGACCACCAACCCGACGGGCACCTTCCAGGGCTCCTCGTTCCCCGGCAACGACTACGCCTGGGTCGCGGCCCCCGGCAACAACGCCACCCCGTACGTGCGCGGCTCCGGCGGCACGCGCGTGACCGTCCGCGGCTCCACGCAGTCGCCGGTCGGCTCGTCCATCTGCCGCTCCGGCTCCACCACCGGCTGGCGCTGCGGCACCATCCAGCAGCACAACGCCTCCGTGACCTACCCGCAGGGCAGGGTCACCGGCCTGACCCGCACCAGTGCGTGCGCCCAGCCGGGCGACTCCGGCGGTTCGTTCATCTCGGGCAGCCAGGCCCAGGGCGTCACCTCCGGCGGCTCCGGCAACTGCAGCGTCGGCGGCACGACGTACCACCAACCGGTCAACGAGATCCTGAGCGTCTACGGCCTGACCCTCCGGGTCGGCTGACCCCGTAACCCGAACCAGCGTGCCCGGCACCGCGTTGCCGGGCACGCTGCCGTCTTCTGGGCCGCCGATGAGTTCCGGGCCGCCGCCGAGTCTCCATGGGTGACAGTACGTCGACCGAGAGGAGAGACGGCATGAAGCGGTCAGTCCTGGGCAGCATGCTGCTCGCCAGCACCGACCCTGAGCGCCTGCGCACCTGGTACGTCACCGCGCTGGAGCCGCAGGAGAACAGCGACGTCAACACCTACGGGGTGCTCAGGTTCGGCGACTTCCACCTGTTCATCGACACGCGAGCGGATGTGGGGGACAAGAACCCGGAGCCCGGCAGGGTGATCGTCAACTTCGACGTGCCCGACGCCCGCGCCGTGGTGGCGCGCATGAACGAGCTGGGCGTGTCGTGGCTGGCGGAGCTCGAGGATCGCGATGGCAGCCTGTTCGCCACCGCCATCGACCCGGACGGCAACTACGTCCAGATCATCGAGCTGAGCGCGGAGCATCGCGCGGCCATGTGAACGAGGGGAGACGACCATGTTCGGCACGACGAAGGCGTTCAGCGGCTTCTCCGTGAACGACATCGATGCGGCCAGGGCGTTCTACAGCGAGACGCTCGGGCTGAAGGTGTCGGAGGAGAACGGCATGCTGACCCTGCACATAGCCGGGGACCGGGACATCCTGGTCTATCCGAAGGGCGACCACACGCCGGCCACCTTCACCATCCTCAACTTCCCCGTCGACGACATCGACCGGACCGTGGACGAGCTGGTCCGGCGAGGGGTGCGCTTCGAGCGTTACGACGGGCTCGAAGCGGACGAGAAGGGGATCTTCCGTGGCGGTGGCCCGCTGATCGCCTGGTTCAAGGATCCGGCGGGAAACGTCCTGTCCGTCCTACAGGAGTAGAAGCGCACCCGGACCCCTCTCCGCCGGGGAGGGGCCCGGGTGAACAGACGACGACGAGCCAGTTTAGAAGTTGTATACATTTCTGTAACAACAAGAGCCGTATGACCGTAATGTCCGGCAAGCAGGGTCGGCACCAGCATGTTGTTCGCGCGTGGGGAGTTGATTCGTGGCCGAGCCTCCGCCCGACCCGAGGTCCGCTCCGCCGACCGACATCGACCACGAACAGCTGAGGAAACGGGCCGCGCCCGCCTTCGACGACGTCTCCGTCGCGGTCCGCGCCGCGGTCGAGCGAGCCCGCGACGCCCTCGGCGGGATCGGTGGCTGGTCCACCGACGAAGAGGTCGACAGAGCGTTCATCGAGTGGTACGCCCCCAAGCGCAACGAGATGCTCACGCTGATCGCGGAGTTCGCGGAGGTCTACACCGACGTCGCCGACGGGCTTCTCACCATGCAGAACAACGTCGCCACCGTCGAATGGGGCATCATCGAGGACCTGAACATCAAGGACGTGCCGGTGTACGAGTGGCCGGAAGAAGGGCCGCGCTGATGCCCCTTCTCTCGCCGGTCACCGCGCTGACCGTGTTGATGGCCGCCGGCACCGGATCGATGATCTGCCTGCGCATCTACGCCGGCGTCACCGCGCCCGAGATCCCGGTGGACGATCTCCGCAAGGCCGCCAAGATCTTCCGGGAGCTGGCCGACGACCTGGACGGAGGCGAGGACGGCTCCAAGGAGGTCGGCGTCGCGGGCGCCGCCGACAGCGCCGCCGCCTCGGTGTGGGGGCACAACGGAGGCGAGGCGGTCGACGAGTTCGCCGCCCTCTACATCCGCAAGATCATGCTGTTCCCGTACGCGTTCGCCCGGGACTGCCGCGTCATCGCCGCCGGCTGCGCCGCCTACGCCACCCTGGTGGAGGACGTGAACAAGCGCCTCGCCGCCATCGAGAACGCGATCATGCAGCTCCTCTGGCTGGTCGCCTTCCAGCCCCTCACCACCGCCCTGTACGGCGTCGCGCAGGCGATGGCCGCCCTGCAGATGGCCAGGCTGATAAAGATCGCCCAGGCGCTGAAGATGAGCTTCGGCACGAGCGTGGCCCGCATCCTGCAGATGGCGTTCCCGAAGTACGTCCTCACCACCCTCAACTACGCCGCCATCGACGGCGCCGCCTACGCCGCCGGATCCATCGGGATCGACAAGATGGTGAACGCCGCCTACGGCCTGCCCCTCGGCTCGCCCGGCGACACCGCCTCGGAAGCCGGCAAGATCATGGCCGGCAACACCGCCTACATCCTCGGCTACGACGTGACCAAGCTGGGCATCCGCGGCCCGGCCGGCCGCGGCAGCGAGGCCGCCGCCCGGCTGGTCGGATCCGGCTTCGGCTTCACCCCGGTCTACAACGCGCTCGACAGCGAGGACGACGCACTCGCGACGACCCCTGAGCAGTGGGCGGACAAGCTCGAAGGCCATGGCCTGCGCGCGTTGATCTTCCCGCCGGGCTGGCGATTCCGCTGACGCCCTCGCCGGAGGCGCCGGCTCGTTGTCGTCCACGCTCGTGACGTTATCGGTGCAGGCCCGGTCACCCGAACGCGGATCCGTTGACCAGGGACCAGGTCGGCTCCCGCGGCATCGAATCGCTGCACAGGATCATCGTGGCGCAGGGGTGACCGCGCACCGCCCATTACCTTGGTGAGGTGTCAACCGGCGAACGCCATCTCTCCGCCGAGGAGCAGGCTGTCATTCTGGCCCTCCTCGCGCAGGACTTCCCAGGCGCAGAGGAACTCCGGGCTCAGATTCCTTCGGCCCTGGTCACCGGACACTGTGGATGCGGATGCGCGACGGTGGACCTTCGCCCAGGAACAGGACCTCGCGCGCTCAGCTCTCCTGTGCAGGACGGACTGCTGGTCTCTGCCAGCGCGCATGGGGGCGGAGACGGCGTTCTTCTCTTCGTCGAAGACGGGCATCTCTCGTGCCTGGAGATCTACACCATCGACGATGAGCCGGCCTCGCTCCCTTGCCCCGCCGACCTCGTCGTGGAACGTGTCTGAAGGCCGCACCGAGCACGGCTGTGGACATCCAGAAAGTGAAAGGGCCCTTCCCGAAGATCTGGGAAGGGCCTTTCAACGTGCGGGGGATCGGGGATTTGAACCAGCACGAGCAGTTTCGTCACTGGCATGACAGCAGCTGAGGCCGTGCATCGGGATGTACGTCAGGTCGCTGACGTGGTTGCGATCGGGGGGACGTGCGAGATGCCGCCTCTGGTGGATCGAGACGAGAACTGCAATTGATGGTGTGGGGCCCTGTCTGAGCGTCAGGCCTTGAACTGGAACGTCCCGCGCAGGACGGTGCCTCTCCCGCTCCAGTAGCTCTCGTAATCGGCCTGGTAGGTGACGTCTTCGAAGGCGGCGAGTACCTCGCAGGTGGCGCCCGGGTGCCGGATGTTGTCATCTCTGATGACAATGGGTCTTCCGATCACACCCGGGCGGGTCAGGGTCACCTCCACCCAGGCCGTTCCTGTGGTGTCATCCGCCCGGACGCACAGCTCGTTGGTGGGGTCGGCATAGCGGACGATCCCGTCTCCGACATCCCGTTGAAAGCTCGCCGCCAAGGCCGGTTGTGCGAGGATCACGCTCGCCACCGCGACAGCGACGCCGACGGTGACCGTTTTGAGCGGGTTCATCGTTCCTCCTTCTCTCGGACGGAGATCAGCCCTCCGGAGCGCCTGGCGTTAGGGGGTGAAATATGGCCTCTAACGAGGATTCGTCATGCTCGAATCCCTCTGACGCGAGCGATCCCTGGGCCGAGGTTCACTGGAGTGATCGTTGCACGCGTCGATAGCACCGTGGAATACGAGGGGAATATGCCTGGTCACCCGGCTTTGCTTGGCTGAAGGGGTGCAGCGACCTCACCACATGACGCTGCGGACCTTGGAGGCTCCTTGTTGAGCAGCCTGCCTTCGGCGTGCGCGCCGGTCACGACCTGGAGGCTTGCCAGCATCCGCCAGGTGCAGCTGATAGTTGGCCGGTATGGCGGGGATTCTCAAGAATCGGGTTCCAGCTTCTGCAATCTGCGACCCCATCGGGCGTGCGCACGGTTGGAGTGTGGACTGGCATCCACAAGGCTGTAGCCGTACGGGCCGATGACCTGCCCAGTCGGCACGGCTTTGCCAACGGTTTGGAACGCGACTTGGACGCCGTCACCGTCGGCCTGACCCTGCGCTGGAGCTCCGGCCCGGTGGAAGGCCACGTCAACCGGGTCATTATGTGGAATCTGTTTCGTACCCGTGCCGATCGGTCGCGGTCAGTCGGGTGCCGGATCCGCGAGCAGGACGACCTTGCTGACAACGGGATCGAAGCCGAGGACCGGGTGTTCTTGGCTTCCGCCTTCAGGGGTCATCAGCACCGGCTTGCCGAGTTCGCTCCCGATCGCCCGCAGGAAGTCGCAGAGCACGTCGACCCCCTCTTGACCTTGCAGTTCACGAAGGTCGACGTCGAAGTCGATCTCGGTCTCCGATATGAGCCGGAAGATCGCAAGCACGAGCAGCAGCAGGTCGTCACGCTCTGGACGACCGGCTCGACGCCGGCCGCGGGCGGGCCGCTGATCGAGCCGGCCGGGAGCACCGGAGGGCTGGTGCTCTCCGGTGCTCTGACCATGCTGCTGCTCCCGATCGCGGCTCTCGCCGTACTCAGAAAAGGTCAGGCCGGGAGTGAGCTCAGCGCCTCGCGATGTTGTACTGGATGGTGTACTGCCGCGCTCCGCAGCAGCCAGGGTGACTCGGGTTGGGAGTCCGGATCCAGAGCTGCCCGAGGTTGCTGCCGCTGCGCGCTCTGACCGTCCTCATGACCGAATATGCCTTGTGGCCGCCGTCGCAGATCTTGCCGTATCTACCCCGCTGGGCCTCCCAGTCGTTCGCGTTCGCGAAGTAGAGGTCCGGGAAGATGCATTGGCCCCTGGGGAAGCCGTTCTCGCGGATCACGATGGACCGCAGCAGCGCGGACTTGGGGGACTTGTAGGCCCAGGTGGTGGTCACCTTGATCGGGTACTTCCGGCCGTGGTGGTCCTTGATCGTGACATAGGTGTTCACGGACTGGACCGGCTTGATTCGCTTGACGTAGGCGTTTTTTGTGTCGGGCGCGGCGTGCGCAGCGGGCGCCATGAGCAGCCCGGCTCCGAGGGTGGCGGTGAGAGCCACTCCGATCGTGGGAATCCGGAGTCGCGTGAGGGGTCGCACTGGTTCTCCTTCACCATGCAGGGCATTCCTGGACAGACGATTATCTGACCGGTCAGAAAATACTGTTGAGGAGCGCAGTCAGGTCGAAGAGTGAGCGTCGAGCCGGGTGAAGGCGGAGCCGGCCGGCCGCGGCTGCGCGGGCGCCGAGCACGTGGCCGTCGCACATCCGCATCTCGGTGCCGTCCCGACAACGACGCCAGCCGAAACGCCGAGAACGGACACAACGCTTGCGATCCTCTTCCGCCCGCTGGTTATTTAATTCCTTTCCTTCCAGGCGTTTTTCGCTTTTTGCGCCGACCGAACTCTATACGACCTCGGTATATTCAGGGAATATGGCCGGCATACGGGCGCTGGATCCCGCCGGGTCCTGCCCGCCAGGTGATGGCAGCGGACATGGTCGGGCTCGCGCCTGGATCAACGGATGGAACCTGATCTCGGCCAAACCCGCACCTGGTCCTACGACAGGCTCAAGATTATGCGTTCCGACACCCGGCAGTCGTGCGGGGTGGTGGCCTACTTCAGGCACCACCCTCGGACGAGGGTAACGCTAACCAAAATCAAAGTGTGCTACCTGAATGGCTTCGATAGGAATGTGCTGATCGCCCCGGCCATCAAGAGCAGCAGCGGCTCTTTCCGCAAGGATTAAAGCCGGGCGTCCAGCGTTCTCACGCCATTCTCGTGCGAGATCCCGCGGAACAGTTCGCGGGCCTCTTCCCAGACGGCGCTGGCCGTGCGGTGGTCGCCGGCGGCGCCGTGGGCGTCGCCGAGGGCGCGGAGCGTCCGCGCCAGGTAGGGGATCGAGCCGCGGGTTCGCCACACCCGGACCGAGCGTTCGAGGGTGGCGATGGCGGCGGGCAGGTCTCCTTCGGCCAGGTTCAACTGCCCGAGAACGCTGAGCGAGTCGGCGAGATAATGGCCGAAATTGCCGTCCTCGCTGTGGGCCAGCGCCAGTTCGGCGGTCGCCCTGGCCCGCTCGTCCCCGACCGCGACGAACAGCTTCGAGAGGTAGAGCAGCGAGAACGTCTCCAGATAGCGGTAGTTCAACCGCCGTGCCATTCCCAAGGAGCTCTCCAGCAGTTCCTGGCCGCCCGTGGTGTCACCGCAGAACGATTTCGCCGCGCCGAGGAACTGGGTGATCGTCGTGGTGTAGTGAGCGTTGCCGAGAGCCTCGGCGACCTTCGTCGCCTGCTCCAGGACCTTGAGCGCCCCTTGAGGGTCGTCCTCACCGTGGATGATCGCCATCACGTGATAGGCCCGAGCCTGGCCGCCGAGGTAGCCCGCGTCGGCGGCTGTCCGCAGAGCGCGCTGCGCCAGGGCGAGCGGTTGCGCACCGTTCCCGTCGGCCGTCATGCTCCAGGCCAGGGTCGCCAAGGCGTCGGCCATTCCGACCGGATCGTTCAGCATGGTGAACAGGTCGAGGAGCTGCGAAGCGCCGGCCCGCATCCGGGTCATCGCCGGTCCGGGGCCCGCCGGTGAGCTCCAGGTGGTGACCTCCAGGAGGCCGCGCATCAGCACGGCCTCGCCGCGCTTGTCGCCGGTCTCACGGCAGAGCGCGAGCGCCTGCTCGTGCATGCGCTGCCAGCCGTCATACAAGCCGCGCACGTTGAGGTACGTCTCGGTGGACCCCGCGAGGTCCCATGCGAGTTGGGTCAGGCGCGCCTCGCACGCTTGGGCGACCCCCGCCATCAGCGCGGCGTGTTCCGCACCGAACCAGGCCATCGGGTCGGCCAGCAGCGGGCCGGTAACCGCCGCAGGGAGCCGCCAGCGCGGCGCACAGCTGTGCATGAGTGCGTAGCAGGGGCCCGGGACGTGCTCCGCCGCGACCTCCGCCAGCGCCAGCCACGCACCCAGGGCCCGCCCGAGCGCGGCCTGGCGCTCGGGTTCGGAATCCTCGCGCTGCGCCCGCTCACGCGCGTACAACCGGATCAGGTCGTGGAACCGATACCTGAGCCTGCCCGTCTCGTCCGTCCCGGTGAGGTTCAGCAGATGAGCGTCGACCAGGGTTTCGATCTCGTGTTCCGCCTGCCGTACCGGCACGTCCAGGAGGGCCGCCACCGCCCAGGAGGCGAAATCGGGCGCGTCGAGCAGTCCGGCCAGCCGAAAGGCCCGCTGCGCGGCCGCGGGAAGCGTCCGGTAGCTCATCTCGAACCCCGCACGGATGTCGAGGTCGCCCGCCACAAGTTCGTCCAGCCGGTGCCGCTCCTCCCCGAGGACGCCGGCAAGGTGGGCCAGACTCCACTGCCTCCTGCCGAGGAGCCTGGCCGCCGAGATGCGGACCGCCAGCGGCACCCGGCCGCACAACCGGGTGATCTCCAGAGCGGCGTCCGGGTCGTCCTGGACGCGTTCGTCGCCGATGATCCTTCTCAGCAGGCCCATGGCCTGGTCCGACGGCAGGACGTCGAGTTCCAGCAGGCTCGCGCCCTCGAGACCGACCAGCCGGACACGTCCGGTGAGGAGCACGGCCGTGCCGGGAGCCCCGGGCAGGAGCGGCCGCACCTGCTCCTCCCCGGCGACATTGTCGAGCAGAATGAGAATTCTGCGTCCGGCCAGGCAACTCCGGAAAAGCGCCACGCGTTCTTCCAGGGATTCGGGTATGCCGGTGGCGCTGATGCCCAGCGCGAACAGGAATCGGCTGAGCACGTCCTCTGGGCGGGCAGGGTCGGCGGAGGCGCCGCGCAGGTCCGCATAGAGCTGGCCGTCGGGAAAGCGACCCACGATCCGGTGCGCGACGTGCACGGCTAGCGTGGTTTTACCCAGGCCCCCCAGACCCGCGATGCTGGCCATGGCGACGGTGCCCGGTCGTGGTTTGGTGAGGACCTCGGTGAGGTCCGCCACCTCGCCGTCCCTGCCTGTGAAATCCGCGATGTCCGGCGGCAACTCGGCGGGGGTGGGGGTCGCCTGAGGTTCGGGCATCGGGGCCGTGGCATGGCCGGGACTGTCGGCGGACAGGGCACGCAGGTGTGCGTGCTGCACTTTCTCGCTCGGCTCGATGCCCAGTTCATGCGACAGGCGCGCAGCAAGGTCATGGTGGGCCGGCGTGTACGGGCCCGGTCCCGCAGGGGAGCCCGTGATCGTCGCCATGACGCGAGGAACGAGATCGAGCGAGGGGTCCTGAGTGAGGATTCTCTGATGCATGTCGTGCAGCTCTTCGGCCGGATCCAGACCGGTCTCCTCGATCAGGGTCTTGCGGGCACGCGCGTATTCGGCGAGCGCGTCCGCCCGCCGGCCACAGCGGTACAGCGCCAGCATCAGCTGCGCGTGCAGCCGCTCGCGCAGTGGGTACTCTCTGGTGAGCGAGGTCAGCTCGCCCAACAGCCCGGCGTGGCGTCCCAGCCTCAGGTCCACGGCGATCCGCGACTGCAGGACCGACAGGCGGACCTCGTCCAGCCGCGCGGCCTCCGCGGCCAGCATCGGGACATCGGTCATGCCGGCGAACGCGGGCCCTCGCCAGAGGCTCAGCGCCTCGTGCAGGCGGTGGGTCGCCTCCTCCGGCTCACCGGCGGCCTCCACCGCCTGCCCTGAGCCGCCCAGGTTCTCGAACCTCGCCGCATCCAGCTCGTCCCGGGCCACCGGCACCAGATAGCCGGAGCCCTGCCGCACGACACGAGCCGAGTCGCCCAGGTGCCGCCGGAGCCGGTGGACGTAGGTCTGCACATTCTTGGTGGCGCTCTTCGGAGGGGCGTTCCCCCACAGTGCCACGGCCAATTGATCTTCCGAGACAGGGTTACCCGCTTGGCACAGCAGAACCGCAAACAGCACCCGCACCTTAGGCGTGCCGAGATCGAGCTGCTCACCCTCTCGCCACACCGTCAGCGGACCTAATATCCCAAACTCCATCGTGCCCCCTTGGCTGGACGCACTGTAAACCTGGACGGCCTGTTTCAGTGGTCCACTGGGCAAAGAAGCGGTTGCGAATCTCTCTCGCCCGACCCTCGATCCCCGACGGCAGCGGTGTCGAATGCGCCTGGTCTGAGACAGCCGCGAACGGCTATTGGCCATGACCCTCGACCAGGCCGGCCGGTGATCGCCTGGATCGACGCGAGCCCGAGCCTGCTCGGCTGTGAGTGCTCCCTGCGGGTCGTCTGACTAGAAGATGGCGCGCGTCCTCATCGCCAGGTCTGGCAGCGTGGACGGTGGGCGGCGCTCCGTCGTGAGCAGCAGCTCCTGGCGGACGGTCGCGGTCGGTGCCGAGAACGCGACGCTTCTGTCGGCGTGGCCCGGCGGATGCGCGAGCGCTTGGCGCGATGGTCCGGCATTGGTCCACCGGTGCCATCTGAAGATCGAAAGGCCCTTTCCCATGATCCCGGGAAAGGGCCTTTTACATGCGGAGGATCGGGGATTTGAACCCCGGATGGTGTTGCCACCAAACCGCATTAGCAGTGCGGCGCCATAGACCTGACTAGGCGAATCCTCCTGGTAGCCACGTGGCTCAGGACAGCGTACCGGCCTTCAGGCAGCGCGGCAAAGCGGTTGCGCCGCGCGTCTCCGCATACACATATCCACACCCTGTGCATAACTGGCTGTGGATGAAGCCCGCTCCTGCTCGGGAGCGGGCTCTCGGCTGTGGATAACCACCTTAGGCGGGGTTCGCCTCGCCCTCGATCTCAATCTTGACCTTCTTGCCGACGAGGACGCCGCCCGTCTCCAGGGCCTGGTTCCAGGTGAGGCCGAAGTCCTCGCGGTCGAACTCGGTGCTGATCGAGAAGCCCCAGAGCGGCTGGCCCCAGGGGTTGGTGCCGGCGCCGCCGTACTCGACCTTGAGCTCGACTTCCCTGGTGACGTCGCGGACCGTGAGGTCGCCGACGACGGTGAACTCGTCGCCCGAGTGGCCGGTCACGCGGGCGTTCCTGAAGGTGATCTCGGGGAACTTCTCCGCGGAGAGGAAGTCGTCGCTGCGCAGGTGGCCGTCACGGTCCGGGGCGTGCGTGGAGATGCTCTCGGTCTTGATCGTGAGCTCGGCGGTCGACTCGAGCGGGTTCTCGGCGATCGTGACCGAGCCGGAGAAGTCGGTGAAGTTGCCGCGTACCTTGCTGACCATCATGTGCTTGACGACGAAGCCGACGCGGGTGTGGGCGACGTCGAGGTTGTAGGTGCCTGCGGCCGGGATGTCGAGGCCGTTCCAAGCGGTGGTGCTCATGGGGTTCCTCCACGGAAACTTGCGGTGCGGATGTTTGCTCCAACAAATGTCTACACGAGGAATATTCCCCTCGTCAACTAACGTCGGTTACAGTATGAACGTGACCCACATTGACGACCCTCGGCTGACGGCCGTGGGCCTGCTGGCAGAGGTCCAGGCAGGACTGACGGCCAGGATGCAGCCGGTGTTCGCGGCGGCCGGGCTGTCGGAGATCGATTTTGAGACGTTGATCAGGCTCGGGCGCTCACCCCAGGAGCAGCTCCGGATGACCGACCTCGCGGCCCAGACCGGGCTGTCCACCAGTGGTGTGACCCGGGTCGTCGACCGTTTGGAACGTGACGGCCTGGTTCGCAGGCAGGCATGCGCCACCGACCGGCGGGCCTCCTATGCCACACTCACCGACGCGGGGCGCGACAGGCTCCATGGAGTGCTGCCGCAACATCTCGCGGACATCGACGAGTGCCTGACCGGATTGCTCGACTCGGTGGAGCTGGAGCGGTTCCTCGACACTCTGCGCAAGATCAGAGATGTCGTACGGCCCTGCGCTACGGCGGGGGCGGCCGGCGAGGGATTCCCAGTTCGGACCTGAGCTTGGCCATCGCCCGCGACACCGTGCTCTTCACCGTGCCGACGCTGATCCCCAGCGTGCTGGCGATCTCCGGCTCGGTCATGTCCTCGTAGTAACGCAGCACGATCGCGGCCCGCATCCGCTCGGGCAGCCTCTGCAGCGCCAGTTCGAGCCGTTCGTGCACATCGCCGCAGGGCTCCACCACCGCGACGACCTCGGGCAGCTCGTCGGAGGGATACTCCTCCAGCTTGCGTCGACGCCACTGGGAGATGTTGATGTTGACCATCGCCCGTCGCACGTACCCGTCGAGGGCGCCCCGATCCTGGATGCGATCCCACGCCAGATAAGTCCGGGTGAGCGCGTTCTGCAGGAGATCCTCGGCATCCAGCGGGTGTCCGGTGAGCTGGTTGGCGGCACGCAGCAGCGCGGGACCGCGTGCCATCACGTACTCGCGGAACTCCTCTTCGAACCCGGTGGTCTGCATCGTGGTCAGAATCGCAGCCTGATGCCATGTTCTGGCTGAACCGCAATTCAGGATTCGGCCCGCCGACGATAAAGGTAGGTCAAGGTCGGTGGCGGTTTGTGCGACGCCGGATGTCATCTCCTTCACTGGGGGATGCGTATTTTGCACTCTTCTGTTCCGTGCGGCGCGAGCCCCTCCAGAGTCGTGTGACCCTAGTAAGCGGACGAGGGAGGGGCCGATGGGTCATCCGAGCGTTGAGCGCCGCCGGGTGCTCGCGGCCGCGGCGCTGGGCCGGGAGCCGGGCGTCCCGGGCGCCGGGTCCGAAGGCGGCGAGCCGTTGCGCGCGGTCACGGGCGAGATCCGCGACGTCAGCCCGCATCTGATCATCATCGAGACCCCCGAGGGCGGCGAGGAGCGGCTGGTCATCGCGCCGTGGGCGACCGCCTGGCACGGTGGCGACACCCCGCCCGCCGACCTGCCGATGGGGGCCAGGGTCATGATGCGCACGCTGCGGGACGGTCGCGTGGTGGAGCGGCTCTGGGCCGAGACCATCCGGCTCACCGGCACCATCGTGTCGATCGAGGGCCGCAGGGACGTGACGGTCGAGCTCGACTGCGGCCCGCACCGGGGCCACCGGACGGCCGTCATCCCCTACCGCGCCACCGGGCGCCTCCGGGTGCGCCATCCTCAGTTCGAGCCCGGCTACCTCTTCGACGCGATCGGCATCAGGAAGGACGGCGCCGCCCTGGCGCTCCTCCCGGCCACCTCGCAGCCTGCCTACCCCGCGCGGGCCGTCCCCGCGCCGCCGCCCGCCTACGCCGGGGTGCAGGCCCGGATCTCCGGCACCGTCACCTGGTCCGACATCTTCGACGCGGAGGAGCGGGGCGTCGGCTATCCGATGGTGGAGCGTTCCGACGCCGCCTGCGCCGACGCCGGCGTGTCGTGCGCCGGCCTGCCGTACCTTGCCATCGGCTCGCTGCTCCAGGTGCGGAACGTGTGCGCGAGCCGGTCGGCGAACCTGCCGATCGTGGCGTGCGGCTGCCTGGCCGGCCGCTTCTGCGACCGGTGCGTCGAGTGCGGCACCTCGCCGCGCGGCCGGATCGCGGAGCTGTCCCCGACCTCCTACGTGGAGCTGGGCGGCGAGCTGATCACCGGGTGTTTCAACGCGCAGATCGGAATGGGGTGACGCACGTGCTGGCATCGCAGCTGCCGGTCCTGATCGTCCTGCTCTGCCTGGGGACGGTGGCCAAGGTCGCCACCGTACGGTCGGGCAGCGAGCTGGGGGCGCTGGCCCGGCTGGGCCCCGCGGTCCTGGTGCCTGATCGCTTCCGGTCGTGGGCGCTGATCTGCTGCGCGGTGGGGGAGTTGGTGCTCGCGGCCGGGCTGCTGGTCACCACGCACCCGTTGTTCAGGTGGGGGACGGTCGCGTTCTTCGCCATGTCCACGTACGTGCTGCTCGAGCTGCGCAGGCGACGGCCGGATGCCGGGTGCGGGTGCTTCGGCGAGGTCAGCTCCGCGCCGGTCGGGCTGCGGTCGATAGGCAGGACCGTCGTGCTGACCGGGATGGCGGTGCTGTCGCTGTGGGCGGAGGAGCCGGCCTGGGTGGCCTTCGCGCACCCGTCGTGGGAGTTCGGGCTCATCGGGGTGGCGCTGCTGGCCCTGCTGTCGCCGGAGCTCGACGAGCTGGCCGATCGCGCCCGCCACCGGGCGCCATGCGAGCAGCGCCGCGGGCCTGCCGAGGGCATCACGCTGGCCCGGCTCAGGTCGAGCGGCACCTGGCGCGCCCACGAGGCGGAGCTGACCACGGCCGAGCCGTACGACAGCTGGCGAGAGCTGTGCTGGCGCTTCTTCGCCTTCCAGAACCAGGACCACGACGACGTGGTCTTCGCCGTCTATCTGACCGGACGCCGCCCGGCGGTCCGGGTCGCGGTGGTCAGCTCGGAGGACAGTAGGCCTCTGCCGGAATATACGCCTGTATAGGCGTGACGCTAGACAGCGCTAGATTTCCCTCGACGGGCATGAAGATATAGCTCTATTGGGCTATCTAGCTTCCCCACTAGACAGCCCAATAGAGGTCTAGGGGTGCCGCTCAGACCGGTTGGGCACGCAGGAACCTCCCGAAGTGCGGCACCGTGAACGCGATCAGACCGCGCTCGGCACTGTAGATCAGCCCCTTCTTGATGAGGCTGTCACGGGCGGGGGACAGGCTGGACGGCTTGCGCCCCAGAGCGTCGGCCACGTCCGCCGTGGGGACCGGCTCGTCGCCGATCTCCGCCATGGCGTGCATGTAGTCGCGCTCGGCGGGGGTGGCGCGCTCGTAGCGACTGCCGAAGAAGCCCACGGCGAGCTCCTCCTCGGCCTCCGGAGCCGACACCTTGACGTCGTCGAGGGTGATGGGGCTGCGCGGCGCCAGGTCCCAGGCGACCTTGCCGTAGGCCTGCACGAAGTAGGGGTAGCCGTCGGCGGCGTCGTAAAGGGCGTCGAGCGCCTCCTGGGTGAACTCGACCTCCTCCTCGCGCGCCGGCAGGATCAGGGCCAGATCGGCCGCCTCGCGGTCGAGCTTGTCGATGCGGGCGTAGCGGAAGAGCCGCTCCGAATAGCTCTTGCTGGCCGACAGCACGCTCGGCAGGTGAGGCAGCCCGGCCCCGACGACGATCAGCGGCCCGCCCGACTGGGACAGCTCGTGGCAGGCGGCGCAGAGCGCGGAGACGTCGGCGGCCTGCACGTCCTGCATCTCGTCGATGAACAGGGCGATGCCGACGCCGAGGTCGGTCGCCACGCCCGAGGCGTCGACGAACAGCTCGGTGAGGTCGATCTCCAGGTCGCCGGAGTCGGCGCGGCCGCGGCTGGCGGGCACTTCGATGCCCGGGGACCAGTGGGAGGTGCCCTTGGCGGCGGCCGGATCGCGCATGGCGAAGGCCTTGAGCACGCCGAGGAACTCCTCGATGCGCTCCGGCGCGCGATGCCGGGGGGCCAGCTCGCGGATCGCCATGTGCAGGGCGGCGGCGACGGGACGGCGGATCGACTGGTCGGGCCGGGCCTCGATCTTGCCGGTGCCCCACAGCCGCTGCATCGCCATGGACTTGAAGGTGTTGAGCAGCACGGTCTTGCCGACGCCGCGCAGGCCGGTGACGACCATGCTGCGCTCGGGGCGGCCGCGGGCGACTCGCTCCAGCACGACCTCGAACTGCTGCAGCTCGCGATCGCGCCCGGCGAGCTCCGGCGGACGCTGACCGGCTCCGGGGGCGTAGGGGTTGCGCACAGGGTCCACGATCTCGGACTTTATTGCCGGATATAGCGGCCGTCTTAGATTTGGGAAGAAAGTGCTACGGCGTGTCCGCGCAGGGGCGAGCGCCAGGACCGTCACCGGACACACCCCCTCTCACCTGGCCGAACCCTTGTTCGAGTCGAATACCTACGACTGTAGCGCGCACTCGAACACCTGCGCGATGTTTTCGAGTAAAGAAGTTTGCAACGGAGAGGCGCTCCCGAGCGTCTGGGTGGTGTGGAGTTCGAGGATTTCGTCCGAGCCAGGGGGCCCGCCCTGCTGAGGTACGGCTATGTGCTCTCCGGCAACCCCGAAGACGCCGCCGACCTGGTGCAGGAGGCGCTGCTCAAGCTGAGTGACGCCTGGAGGCGGGTGCGCGACAAGGACAATCCCGAGGCGTACGTACGCACGATCATGGCCCGCCAGCACATCAGCTGGTGGCGCAGACGGCGCCGGGAGCACCTGACGGACCACGTGCCCGAGGGCTCCTACACCGACAGGCACCCGACGGGCGAGCTCTGGAAGGAGCTGGCCACGCTGCCGAGAAAGCAGCGCACCGTGCTGGTGCTGCGTTACTACGAGGACCTGCCGGATCAGGAGATCGCCGACATCCTCGGCATCTCTTGCGGGACGGTGAGAAGTCAGGCATTCCGCGCGCTCCACGCGTTGCGGGTCAGGCCTGCGATGCTCGAAAGGGGACGGGCATGAGGACAGAGGACGACCTGGCCGCGGCGCTGCGCGAGGGCGCCCGGAGCGCGCCGGAGCCGGACCTGCTCGCGGGCGTGGCGCGGTTCAGGCGGCGGCGGAGCAGGAGGCGTACGCAGTTCCTCGCGGCGGCGGCCGTGGTCGCGGTGGTGAGCGCCAGTACGGCGGTCGCCGGAGGCTTCCTCTCCCGCAGGGGCGGAGAGGGAGTGGTCTCTCCCACCGGACCGGCTACGTCGGCGCCCACGTCGGCGTCCACGTCGGCGTCCACGCCGGCCGTCAGCATGACCGCCTCGGCTCGGATACCCGCGGTCGAAGCCGGCGACCTGTGGCCCGAGGCGCTGTTCACGATGCCCGCCAAGAACGCCGACGGCTGGCGCTACCGGCCGATCACCGCTCTCAGCGCCACGGAGGTGCTGCTCAGCGCGGAGTCGTCGTTCGAGCGGTCCGGAAAGATCGAGATTTACGACACCAAGACCAAAGAATCCAGGCTTGTGACCGAAGTGCCGAAAAATCCGGATCTAAAGGGATATATCGCGCAGACCGCGACCGCCGACGGCACCAACGTCGCCTGGTTCGCGTTCGGCCAGCAGGCCGACGGCACGCCGGTGCGCGACATCTGGACGGCCCCGCTGGCAGGCGGCGAGGCGAGGCTGATCGCCACCCGCACCGGGGCCGACGCGGAGATGGACGCGATCGCACTGGACGGCGACCGCGTCGTCTGGTCGCTCCGGCAGGGCGGCGTCTGGCACGTTCCCCTCGCGGGCGGGACGCCGGAGGAACTGCCCGGCGGAGCCGGCCTGCACCTGATCAGCTGGCCATGGGCGTCCGATATGGCGGAGGGGCCGCCGAACACCGAGCGCAACCAGACCAAGGTGGTCAACCTGACCAGCGGTCACGTCAACCGGTTGGCCGCGCCGCCCGGTGTGAAGGGCCTGCGCTGCGGGCCGCTGTGGTGTTACGGGCGCACGGAGCAGGGCGGGCTCGTCCAGCGCGTCGACGGCACATCAAGGCGGGAATCACGAGATCTCGGCTTCGCCGGAGGCCTCTCGCCGTACCCGATTCTCGACCGCTTCCTGGCAGTGGGAGGCGGCGTGTACGACCTGAGAACCGGCAAGCGGGTCACCGTCGACAATCCCGGCAACTGGAGCGGGGTCGGCACGTCCTCGGAGGCGAGCACGATCCTCTACTGGGGAGCCACGAAGGCCGACAAGCCGGACAAGTTCCGGGTGCTGAACTTGGCAGCCGTGCCGCCCGCGCAATAGCGTTCGGCATCATGCGGACCTTCGCGAACGTACAGGAACTCAAGGCGAGCGTCGGCGAGACGTTCGGACCGACCGAGTGGCGCACGATCACCCAGGAGCAGGTCAACCTCTTCGCCGACGCCACCGCCGACCACCAGTGGATCCACGTCGACGTGGAGCGCGCCAAGGAGGGCCCGTTCGGCGGCACGATCGCGCACGGCTATCTGAGCCTGTCGCTGCTGCCGTCGTTCATGTTCGAGCTGATGCGGGTCGAGGGCATCGCGATGGGCGTCAACTACGGCCTGAACAAGGTCCGCTTCCCCCGGCCGGTGCCGGTCGGAGCGCGGGTCAGGGCCGTCGCCGAGCTGACCGACGTCAAGGGCACGCCGGCCGGCTACCTGTCCAACCTGAAGATGACGATCGAGGTCGAGGGCGAGAAGCGCCCCGCCTGCATCGCCGAGACGCTCAGCCTGTACGTGCCGGCCGAATAACTTCTTTTCCGCTTCTCGTGCAACACAAGCACGCGCTCGACGGTCCCTGGGTTCGTGGACCATACAGCTGATACGGCTGAATTCGACGAGTTCGTTCGAGCCCGGGGCGACGCGCTTCTCCGATACGGCTACGTGCTGTCGGGTAACTCCGAGGACGCGGCCGATCTCGTCCAGGAAGCGCTGGCCCGCCTGGGGGACGCCTGGCCCCGCGTACGGAAGAAGGACAGCCCTGAGGGCTACGTGCGCACGATCATGGTCAGGCTGCACATCAACTCGTGGCGGCGGCGGCAACGGGAGGACCTGGTGGCCGCCGTGCCCGAGAGCGGCCGGCTCGATCGCTACGGCGACGCCGACCTCTGGGCCGAGCTCCAGGAACTGCCACGCAAGATGCGGGCCGTGCTCGTGCTGCGCTACTACGAGGATCTCCCCGACGAGAAGATCGCGGAGATCCTCGGCGTCTCGCGCGGAACCGTACGCAGCCAGGCCGCCCGTGCCCTGGAAAAGCTCCGGATCAAGCGAGTGCTGCAGGAGGCGCGATGAGAAGCGAAGAGGACCTGACGCAGACCCTGCGCGTTGCCGCCGACCAGGTCAGGAAGCCACCTGGCACCCTGGCGGACGCGGTGGCCTCGCGCCGCCGGGCCAGGCGGACGCGGCAGCGGGCGCAAATGGCGCTGGCCGCCGCCGCGGTGGTGATCGTCGCGGGAGGGACGGCGGCCGTACTGTCCGACGGGGGCGGACGGGTCGAGCCGGCGGTCACCGTGATGACCGGACCGCCTTCGGACGCCGTCCCGAAGCTCCAGCTCAAGCCCGCCGCGGAGGTGTGGCCGCAGGCGGTCTTCAAGATGCCCACCAAGGCCACCGACGGCTGGAAATATCGCCCGGTGACCGGCCTTAGCGCGACAGAGGTGCTTCTGACCGCGGAGTCATCTTTCGAGAAGGCGGGCCGCCTGGAGGTGTACGACGCCGCCACCGGAACCGCGCGCACCTTGGGTGACATGCCCGCTCCCGCGGGGGTGAAGGGCTACTTCAGCCAGGCCGTCGAGGTGGGGGAGAAGTACTTCGCCTGGTACGGCGAGACGCCCAATAACAGCGACAAATGGGCAGATTTCTGGGTCATGCCGAGAGAAGGCGGCACGGCCCGGCAAGTAGGCGAGGTCACCGGCGACCTCTCGCTGGTGGAGACGATCGCCGTCACCGACGAGCATCTCGTCTGGTCCGTACGACAGGGCGGCGTCTACCGCATCCCGCTGACCGGAGGCGCCCCCGAGCGGATGGAGGGCACCGACGGCCTCCACCTGACCTCCTGGCCCATGGCAGCCGGCCATGCCCCCGGCGAACGCGGACAGAAGAACGTGAACCGCATGGTCAACCTGGAGACCGGCCAGTCGACGGAGATCCAGGCGCCGCCCGGCGTCACCAGCCTGACCTGCGGCGCCGCGTGGTGCTTCGGCAGGCAGCGGGACCGCAGCGTCAGGCAGCACCTCGACGGGTCCGGCCGCGAGCTGCTCCCCGAGGGCCTGGAGTTCTCGGGCGGGGAGCAGTTGCTCGGCGACCGGTTCGCGAGGGTCATGCCGGTCGTGGGAGGCGATCCGGCGAAGTACCGCATCCCGGCCGCCGCGGTGTACGACCCGGCGACCGGCCTGGCCGCCGGTATCGGCAAGGTGTCACCGACCGGCGGAGGGAGCTTCGGCGTCGGCACCTCCTCCTCTCCCACCACGATCATGTACTGGGACGAGGACAAGGAGCAGTATCGCGAGTGCGAGACCGAGCCGCCCTCGGCGGACTCGCCCGGCGGGAGCGAGACGTGTGAGAGCAAGGAGAGGGGCGGCGGCACGCGGTTCACGGTGCTGAACCTGCTGGCCGTCAAACCAGGGAGTTGACGATCGCGGCCACCGCCACCACCGCGAGCAGCCCCAGATAGCCCAGCACGAGCCGGGTGTCCCGGAGCAGGCACTTGCTCCGGGACAACCCGGCTCGCCGCGCCTTCCAGTAACCGGCGAACCCCAGCCCGGCGAACCCCAGCAACGCCCACGGCCCGAACAGCCAGGCCAGCAACGCGATCGTCGCGTACACGCACAACCGCAGCGGATCGTACGGCTCCGCCTTCTGCTCGGTCGTCATGTGATGACCTCCAGAGGCAGCCGTACCCGGGGCTCCGAGGCCACCGCGGACAGCCGCTGGGCCGACAGCTGCGGCCAGGCCTGCACGGCGCAGAACGGCGCGCACTGATCCTGCGCGGCCCGCGTGCCGACGTGCACGCAGCACTGCGTGAGCCGTTCCTCGATCATCGTCGAGATGTCCATGAACGGCTTGACCGTGATCCGCACCACCCGCTCGCCGAGCATCCTGCGCAGCTTCTTGCGCCTGCCCGGCAGCGCCGACGAGGCCAGCGCGAGCAGCGTGGACACGCCCAGGTCGCAGTTCTCGCAGATGTCGCGCCACAGGTCGCCGATCTGCGGGTGCGACAGCGACGACTGCTCCGACAGCAGACCGAGCAGCGACTCCTGCACGGCCAGCCGCAGCTCGCGGGGGATCTCGGTGTCGGCGATCCGGTTGGAGACCAGGCCCAGGTTCTCCTTGAGCCGGTCGTGGCCGATCAGCGCGACCAGCGAGCGCCACTGCTGGGAGTCGTCGCGGATGAGGTAGCCGACCGAGCAGCAGTGCGGGTGCGAGCACGGCAGCGCCGTCAGGTCACGCCAGGTCACCAGGCCGCCGGTCTGCGGGCCGAGCCGCTTGAGCACCCCGGTGTGCGTGAGCCGGTCCGTCGGGTCGATCGCGCCCGACCTGCCCGAGCCGAACTGCGGCTGCAGCGACACTCCGCCGACGAACGGGGTGTCCAGCGCGAGTCGCACGACGTCGCCGATCTCACCGTCGTTGACGCCGAGGGCCGCGGTCATGACCAGGGTGGTGAAGATCTCGCGTTCGGAGAGCCGCTGGATGGCCTGGGCCTTGAGCTTGCGCAGGTCGCCGCCCCGGTGGTGCTTGGAGGACTCGGCCGAGGATCCGTCGTACTGGAGATAGACCTCCACGCGTTCGCGGTGCTCGGTGAGGAGGTCGAGCAGGGAGTCGTCCCGGGCGATCAGGACGCCGTTGGTGTTGATCAGGATGCGCGTGACAGGGCGCTGGGCGAGCTCGGCGAGCAGGGTCTTGAGCTCGGGGTGCAGCGTGGGCTCGCCACCGCTCAGCATGAGCACGTCCAGCCTGCCGTTCTCCCTGGCCAGGCGCTGGTCCACGTTCGCGAGGATCTCGGCGACGGGGACGATGCCGTTCAGGTCGGGGGAGCTGTCGGCGAAGCAGGTGGGGCAGCGCAGGTTGCACGCCTCGGCGATGTCCTCCAGGAGGATGCAGGTGTGCTGCGTCTGCATCTCGGGCAGGCCGTCGAGGTACGCGGCCGGGACCGGCGCGAAGTTCCCCGAGACGTCCGGCAGGTGCTCCTTGGTAGGAGCGGTCCATTCCTCCAGGTACGCGAGGATTTCCGGATCCTCGTCGTAGAGCGTCCGCACCAGCCCGTGCGTGCGGCACCCGCGCTCCAGCCACACCTCGCCGTCCCGCGCCGCCAGATAGCCGCTCAGCCGCTCCACCTGGTCGAGGTCCTGGCCATGGCAGTGCGGGCAGAACGCGTTGACGTACCTGAGAATGCGGTCACCCCGCAGTCCCATCCCTGAACTCATGTCATGACCTTTCGCTGGAAAAGTGGAGCGTAGTGGCCGCGCCGCCAGCCGTACACCAGCCGCAACCCCAGGAGCAGCAGACCCGGGACGAGGAACCACTGCGGGCCCGTGAGATCGAGCCACAGGATCTCGTTCGCCCGCGTGAACTCGACGACGAAGCGGAAGGCGGCGTAGCCCGCCAGGTAGAGCGTGAACAGCTCGCCCGGCTGCGTGAGCCGCTCGCGCGCCCACAGCAGGGCGGCGAAGGCGACGAGCTGGAAGATGATCTCGTAGACGAACGACGGGTGCATCGCCTGCCCTGCCAGACAACCGGGACACTCCGGCGTGGTCGCGGGGGCGTGCACCCCCCACGGCAGGCTGGTCGGGCGTCCCGGAGCCTCGGTGAGATGGCAGCCGATCCGGCCCACCGCCATGCCGAGCGCCACAGCGGGCGCGAACAGGTCACCGGTGCGCTCCCTGTAGCCGATGATCTTCTTGGCTATCAGGACACCGATGTACGCGCCGGTCAGGCCGCCGAGGATGCTCCGTGAGCCGTACATCCACAGGTCCGACAGGTTCATCGTCTCCAGCCAGCCCGCCAGGCGCATGCCGATCGCGCCGCCGACCAGCGCGCCGGTGACGGCGACCAGCGACTGCTCGTTCAGCGCCCCCCGGCGGCGGGCCTCGCGCACGAAGACGACCGAGGCCACGAAGACGCCCAGGCCGACGAAGATCTCGTGAAGGGGCATGGTCAGCCGTACAGGGAGGGGTTGAGGCCGGTGCAGAAACCCGCTGTGGTGATCGACCACAGCGCCCAGCCGATCATCAGCCCCAGCCCGAGCCCGGTCGCCCAGGGCTTGCGGACCAGGAGCAGCCCGACACCGGCGCCCAGGCCGACGAGCACGAGGATCACGGCCCCCGCGGCGACCAGACCGGTGCCGCCGCCGGTGGACTGGTCCATGGCGGCGATGAAGATGACGAAGCCGAGGACGAGATTGACGATGCTGTAGGCGCCGAGGCCGGCGAAGCTCATCCCGACGACCAGGCCCGTGGAGTTGCTCGCGGGCGGAGGCGGAGGCGGGGGCATCCACTGCGGGCCCATCGGCGGACCCTGCGGGGGCGGGCCCTGCGGAGGCGGGCCGTGCGTGAACGGGCCCTGCGGATGCGGCCCCGCCGGGCCTGGCCCGTACTGGCCCGATTGCTGGGCATGACCCTGCTGGGCCGGCCAGGGGTGTGGTGACCCCTGCGGTCCTGGCTGTCCTTGCGGAGGCGGTGGTCCTGGTACGGGCGGCCCCTGCGGGGGTGGTGGCCCTTGCGGAGGCCGTCCCTGAGGCGCCGGCTCCTGCGGCGTCTGGTGGGGCGGCGGCTCGGACGGTCCCGGGGAGGGTGGGGTCCAGTCCCGGCCGGCGTCGTCCGGTTCCTGCGGTGGCGGTGTGGTCAAGTGATCCCCCGATTGATCCCGGCCAGGCTGGGAGGCGTACATCGCCATCCGGTCAACGCCGTCATCCGAACGCCGTCACCTAGGGGTACAGCCCGGGATTGAGCCCCGTGCACCAGCCGGCCGACACGATGGACGCCAGCGCCCACCCGATCATCAGCCCCATCCCCAACCCCTTCGACCAGGGCCTGCGCATGATCAGTAGGACCAGCCCAGCCCCGATGCCGACGAGGGCGAGGAATCCTGCCGCGACGCCGAACCACGCGGTGGACTCCGTGGCGAGCGCGAGAAACCCCACGACCACGTTGATGATCAGATAGCCGAAGACCCCCACGAACGCCAGCCCGACGATCAGCCCCGTCTGGTGGGGCCGCTCAGGTGGCGGTGGCGTGCTCACGGCGTTCAGACTACGGCCCTACATCCCTTCTGAGTAGTAGATGGCGGCTTGGACCCTGCTCTTCAGGCCGAGCTTGTTCAGCACCCGGCTGACATGCGTTTTCGTGGTGGCTTCCGCCATGTCGAGCACCCTGGCGATCTCGGCGTTGGACATCCCCCGCCCGATGCAAGCCAGCACCTCTCGCTCCCGCGGCGTCAGAACAGCCGGATCCGGCGGCTCCTTGCGCGGCGCCTGCTCGGCGAAGGCCGCGATCAACCGCCGCGTCACCCCCGGCGAGATCAGCCCATCCCCTCTGGCGACCAACCGCACCGCCTCGACCAGCGAATCGGCATCGGTGTTCTTCAACAGGAATCCGGCAGCCCCCGCTCGCAACGCCCCGAACACGTACTCGTCAACGTCGAAGGTCGTAAGGATCAGCACATCGGTCATCCCGGCCAGCTCCTTGGTGGCGGAGATTCCGTCCATCCTGGGCATGCGCACATCCATCAACACCACGTCAGGCCGTGTCTCCCCGGCCAGCGCGACCGCCTCGACTCCGTCGGCCGCCTCGCCCACCACCTCGATGTCGTCCACCCCATCGAGAATCATCACGATCCCGGCCCGCACCGCGGCATGATCGTCAGCCACCAACACCCTGATGGTCATCTTTCCTCCAGCCCGGTCATACTGCCTCCAACCTGGTCATACGGCTCCAGGCAGCCTTTCAACAGCGCGGTTTCCGTACGGCCTCCCGCAGTGCGGTTTCCGCACGGACCACTTGGCGGCGCCGGGCCGTGCCGGCCTCGTAGCACCGGCCCGTGCGGGCCCTCGCCTGCGATGGCCACCGCTGGGAGACGGGGGAGCCGTCGCCTCGAACCGGCTGCTTCGCCCGCTGGACGTTCACGATGTGTCCCTGTCCGACGTGGGCAGCGTGGCGGCGACGCGCCACCCGTCCCCGTGCGGGCCCGCCTTGAGGTTGCCGCCGACCAGGTTGGTCCGCTCCCGCATGCCTATCAGCCCCGCACCGGCCCCAGGCAGGCTCGCCTTCCTGCCGTTGACCGGGTTGTCGACCGTGAGCGACACGTGGTGAGGTGCGTAGGTGACGCTGACGGCCGTCGGTTGCTCGCCGTGTTTGAGGGCATTCGTCAGCGCCTCCTGGAGGATGCGATAACCGGCCAGATCCACCGAGGGAGGAAGCTCCCGCGGCTCGCCATCTACCTGGAACCCGACGGCCATCCCCGACCGCCGCGACCTGTCGACGAGGTCCTCCGCGTCCTGTAGGCGCAACCGCGTGGCCTCGCCCTCGTCGCCTTCCTGCCGCAGCAAGCCGATCATGGACCGCATCTCGGCCAGGCCCTTCACGCTGTTCTCCCGTACGGACTCCATGACCTTGCGCACGGTGGCCTGATCGAGGTCCTTGCGTGAGAGCGCGGCGGTGGACTGGATGGCGATGGCGCTGAAATGGTTGGCGATCATGTCGTGGAGCTCGCGGGCCATCCGCGCCCGCTCGGCGGCGATCGCCGCCTGCCGGTCGAGCTCGGCCAGCCGCGCCACCTGCTCGGCCTTGGCCCGTTCGATGGCCGCCTGGTCACGATGCTGCCGCAGCACCAGCGCGGTGGTCACCGGCGTCACCAGGACCAGCGCCACCTGGAAACCGACGAGTGCCAGCAACCGCCAGTCTCCCGCGATGAACCATCCCGCCGCTCCCGCGGCCACCGCGATCAGGGTGGTGATCCCCAGCAGCCACCGCGCGAACCTCGCCGGGCCGTACAGCGCGGCGGCGTACAGATTGTCCGTGTAGACCAGCACGGTCCCCAGCGAGGGCCCCACGAACGCGTCGAGCAGGACCCCCAGGGTGCCCAGCCCGAGCGACCCGAGCGGTGCCCGGGTCCGCAGCAGGACGGCCGTGCAAGTGATCGCGAGCGGGATCACGAGCTGCCACGTGGGCGCGTCGCGGCGCAGGGACGCCCCCGCCGCGATCAGGAACAGGCCCATCAGGAAGGCCAGCCCCGCCCACAGAGCCACGCGTTTCATGTCCCCTATCCCACCACCGAACGCGACCGTTCCCCTCCTTCGCCGGTCCGCCTGTGGATACACACTTCGATGTATCCACAGGCTCGTCCCCCTAGGGGATGAATACGCCTGGACCATCCCAGATCATGAATAACGTGATTGTTGCCATCATCATCGGCTGTGAAATCGGCTTCTGGGTTCTTCTCGCCCTCGGCCTCGCCAGCCGCTACCTGTGGCGCCGCCGCCGGCTCAGCACTGCCCTCCTGATCAGCGTCCCCCTTCTGGACGTGATCCTCCTCGCCGCCGCGGTGATCGACATGCGCGGTGGCGCCATGGCGGACGGCAGACACGGCCTCGCCGTGGCGTACCTCGCATACTCGGTCGTCTTCGGGCATCGCACCTTGCGCTGGGCCGACGCCAGATTCCACCACCGCTTCGCCGGCGGCCCCCCGCCGCCCCGCCCCCCGGCCGGCGGCATGGCCCGGGCCCGGTACGAGTGGGTGCTGTGGTTGTGGATCGCGGTCGCGTACGGAGTCGCCTGGGTGCTGGCGCTGGGACTGGCATGGCTCGTCGACGATCCCGCGCGTACGGAACCACTGATCGCCCTCGTGAGAGGGGCGGACGTGGTGGTCCTGATCGCACTGATCTGGCCCGTCAGTTACACCCTGTGGCCCCGGAAGGTGGAATCGGTCAGTTCATGATTGCGGTAACTGGTTCGAGGCATCGGTGAGAACCCGCTATGCTTGCTTCAGAAGCGAGCGGCCGTAGCTCAATGGATAGAGCATCTGACTACGGATCAGAAGGTTACGGGTTCGACTCCTGTCGGCCGCGCTCCAGTTCGAAGGCCCTTTGGGATCATCCCAGAGGGCCTTTTTCGTTGCCGTACAGCAGCGTTCTACAGCAACGCGAGCCCACACAGCCGGTCTCCTACAGACAGCGCGATCATGTAGGCATGATCCTCGCAGCCCCCTCCGAACGTGTCCCTATAGAGCCCGGCCTGATCAAGGTGTGGTTTCAGTTCGTGCCGCGGGAAGGCTGGCTTCCCTACGACACCGAAGGGCTTTGGGCCACGCGCTTGAGCCGGGACACCGCCCGTGTGGCGAACGTCCCGTTTCTACAGGACGGGGTCGCCGAAGGCGACGTGGTGCGCTTCATCACCGACGACGACGGGCTTCACTGGGCCTGTGAGCGGGTGGAGGTGTCGGGCAATTGCACGATCCGGATCCTGCCGGTGCCCGATGGACCGCTCGGGCGAAGCGCGCAGGCCGTGCGCGAGCGGTTGGCCTTGTTCGGCCTAGACGGGGAATCCTTCAGCTCGGAGCTTCCTCTGATCGCCTTCACCGTGCCGGCTGACGCAGACCTTGGGCAGATAAGGACGCTGCTGACACGCGGTCAAATGGATGGCTGGTGGCACTTCGAGGAGTCCTGCATCACCGACGCCTGGCGAAGCGCTTAACGATCGGTTCGTTCACGGGGGCGGAAACCAGCAGCCTTGCTCAGGCACCGCCGAGGCCCTCCCGTAGACGGTGAACTCAGTCTGCGGGGAAGACCTGCTCAAGTCGCTCTTTGCTGATCTCCAACGCGCCCTCCTTCGCCAGGGGCAGGAGGGCGCCGTTTTGAACTGCCGCGTGATTTTCGGGAGCCGGGCAGATCAGGACGGCGAGGATCCGACACGTCCGTTGCAGGTCCTCGATCCCGCCGGTTTGGATCATGCTCTTGATGGGCTCCCACGCTGTCCGTACGGCAAGAGTTATCAGTGCTTCGAGGAGAGGGCTGCGATGCTCGACATCTCTGGACTTGATGATGGCCGTAGTAACGTATGCGGGTATTTGGTCCATGGCTTTCGAGAATTTCTCGATGGCTTCGGCCAGAGCGGTTAGGAGATCGCACCAGAAATGATCGGTGAGGCGCCGTCTGGTCTCTCGTGGATCGCTGCCGCCGAACCTCTTATCTAGTTCCCTGATCACAGGGCCGGCAAGGAGGTCGCCGACTTCCTGGATGTGTTCGATAGTGCTTGGATTTTCGACCAGCCAGTCAATGAGATCAACTGTGGCACTGTCGGTGGCTGCTGCCTGTCGCCCCTTGGAGGGCCCCCGTCGTCCTCTGGGAGGTTGGGTCTTGGCCCAGTCAGAGTCGCTGCGGTCTCTCGCTTCTTGGCGACTGGTGGGAGAGGGATCGCGAGCCAACATGAGGGCGTTGGTCCAACCATGCTGTGCCCCGCCGCAGGCGGAACATCCACAGTGATGCCCCTTGGCGCGCTCACAATTCACAGGGTGCTTCATTCGCTCTCCGTTACGCTCGGCGTGAAGGTGAACTGAGAGGCTCGCACGAAACCTATTCTTTTCTTTCACAAATAACGAATAACGAAATTATCGCGGTGGCCAGTTCGGTATAGCCTTTCGGCTATGGCTAGAAGTGGTGCATGGGTAAAGGCCCTTTGGGGCGATCCCAAAGGGCCTTTGTGGCAACGGGTTAATGAGCTATGCCTTGGCTTGACGGTCGAGGCTCTGATTGAGCCGGTCGAGCGCTTTGCGCGTCTCGGGGCTCGGGATCTGGGTGTAGACGTCCATGGTCATTGAGATCTGCGAGTGCCGCAGGATGCGCATCGCGACGCGCGGGTGTACGTCGAGGGCGGCCAGCAGCGAGGCGCAAGTGTGCCGGGTGTCGTGGACGCGGATTCGAGGGACACCCGCGTTGCGGCAGTGGGTTTCGAAGGCGCGGTTGAAGTTGCGCGGTTCGATCGGCGTGCCCGTCCGCGTGGTGAAGGTTAGGTCGGAGGGCTTCCATCTGTCTCCGGCCGTCTTGCGTGCCTCGTCCTGGACGCGTTGACGGTGGCGGAGAGCTGAGACGCAGAGGCCGAACAGGGGTAGGGAGGCCGTCGAGTCGTCCGTCTTGGTGGTCTCGCGGTGGAGAAGCCGGCCGCTGACTCTGGTGAGTTGACGGGAGATCCAGAGCTGTTCGCCGCCGAGGTCTACGCAGTCCCAGGCCAGGCCGAGGACTTCCCCACGGCGCAGGCCCAGGACGAGGATGAGGACGTAGGCCGCATAGAGCGGGTCGTCGACCTCTCGGAGATGCTCCAGAAACCTACGGGCCTCGTCGACCGTCCACGCCGTGTGCTGGCGCTTCTTCTTGGTCGTACTGGGGCTGGGCAGCGTGGTCAGTGACGCGACGTTCTTCGAGACCATTTCTTCCCGCAGGGCGTGACCGAGGGCGGAGCGCAGGACGCGACGGATGCCCGCGATGGTGCTTCGGGACGGGTAGCCCTTGCAGCACTTGCCGAGGGAGCAGCACCGCCGTTTGTGCGCGGGCCGCCGATGGTCCTTCTTCTGGTCGCAGCAGGTACAGAGGGTGGGCAGGGTGTTCAGCCAGGTCTGTACGTCGCGGACGGTCAGCTTGTCCAGGCGCTTCTTGCCCAGGCCGGGGACGATGTAGAGCCGGACGAGTGGCTCGTAGGCGACGTAGGTGGTCGGCTCTCGGTTGGGTTTGATCACTTCTTCCAGCCAGCGGGACAGGAAGGCGGCCAAGGCGGGGTTCTTGGTGGGCACTGGTCCTTTGCGGGACTGCTCGTGGAGTTTGAGCCATTTCTCGTGGGTCTCCTCGCGGGTCTTGCCGTACGCCCACTTGCGGGTCCTCTTGCCCTCGGGAGTGGTGACCCAGACGTAGCCCGCCCAGCCGTCCTTATAGGGGAAGATCGAGCCTTCCCCATTGGAGCGCTTGCCCATCAGGACACCTCCTCACAGAGCCGGGTCACGTAGGTGTCGAGGGCTGAGGCGGGAATGCGGCGGCAGCGCTCTCCGACGACGATCGAGGCGACCTCCCCGGAGCGGATGAGGTTGTAGAGGGTCCAGCGACTGACCTTGAGAACGGCCATCGCTTCGGGAACGGTTAGAAGCTCACAGCTCATAAGGACTCCGTTCGAGGCGGGTCCCGGTGAGGGCGGCGGCGAGGAGCGCGTCCCCGAATGAGTGGCCTTTGCCTGCGTACTCCCATTCGCTGATGACGAGGACGGTGTCCTCCTCGAAGAGAGGGAGGCGGCCGGTGGTGATGTCGGTGTCGCGGGCGTGGTGTTCTCTTGCGGCGCGGAGTTGGCCGAGGGTGGTGGAGTAGCGGCGGGAGCGGGTGGAGAAGTGGCCGCGGAATCCGAGCATGTGGGCCCAGTCCGCAAGCCGCAGTTCGGCCAGCTCGTCGAGGGCGCCGAGGTGCATGCAGGTGGTGATGAGGCGGCGGGCGTGGTCGCGGAGGTTGAAGGCTTCCAGGTTGTCGAGGGGGTTGATGCGGCGGTCGAGGGTGCCGACGCATTCGGCGGCTTTGGTGGCGTACTTGGCGATGTAGCCGGCCACGGCTTGCTCGGTGAGATCGCCGTTCAGAGTGATGGGCCGGATGTCGAGCTGAGAACCCCAGCGCAGGGTGCGCTCTGGCTGGTCGTCGTGAGCGGGTGCGGTGGCCGAGACCGCTTGGGCGGCGTGCTGGACGGCTTGGGTGAGGGCGTCGGCGGTGGCCCAGGTCGGGGGAGTCGTAGCGGGTCCGTCGGGGCCGTCGAGGCGGATGACGGCGTGGAAGTGGACGACGCCGCGCCGCTGGTATTCGGCGACCTTGGCGAAGGACAGTGTCAGGTGGTGGCGGAGGTTTTTGAGGGCCAGGCCGCCGGTCTTGGCGAGGTGGCGGCGGACGGAGTCGGCGAAGCGCTTCCACAGCAGCGGCGCGAGGGCGTTGAACAGGACGGAGCCGGTGTAGTCGTAGCAGTCGGGGCAGAGCGGTTCGCCGAGGCGCGGGTCGTCCTTGCTGTGCCGTTCGGTGCAGGACATCACGTGGCCGTGCGGGCAGGTCTCGGCGTTGCGGCGGGCGTGACACGGCTGCACCTTGCCGTTGTGCTCGCGGCGGGTGTGGACGGTGCCGAAGGACGGAGCGGTCAGGGTGACGAACAGCGTCGGATGTCCGGTGACGGTGTCGGGGACGCCCTTGCCGCCGATGAGACCGGCGCGGATGAGGTGGTAGGTGTCGGCGCGGTAGGTCTCGGCGCAGGCGGGGCAGCGGGAGGCGCGGCGGGTCTTGCACGGCACCCGTAGTACGCCGTCGGGCTCGTGCTTGGTGGTGTAGCGGTGCAGGAGTTGGCCGGTGGCCTGGTCGTAGTGGTCGACCTTGCCGCGTAGGTGGATGGGTTGTCGGCAGCCGCCGGTGGCGCGGATCTGGGATGCCCAGCGGTCGTAGTCGGCCCGGTTGAGGCGCTTGATCATGCCGGTGATGGCGTGCGCGTTGGCAGGAGTTGCGGGCAAGATGGAGACCTCCTCTCACTCGTTCGGGTGATGGGGATGGCCCCCGACCTGGCGTGTGTCTTGGCGGATGTACGGCCAGGCCGGGGGCGCTGCGCGTTATGCGCCGTGGTTGTCGATGCCGGTGCCGTCGCAGTCGGCGCACCGGTCGCCTTCGGAGTGCAGGCCGGTACCACCGCAGGTGCAGCAGCGGTAGTGGATCATCGGCAGGTCATCGGGCATGGTCACCTTCTTTCGCTAGGGCGGGTGGTGAGGTAGACGCGCCAGTGGTGGGGACGGGCGCGGTCGGGGTAGGCGCGGGAGACGGCGTAGACGGTGAAGTGCAGGCGCAGGCGGAACAGGGCGTCGACGATTTCGGCGCGGGTGCCGTCGATGCGGATGCGCATGGTCGTTGCCCTCCTTTCTGGTCAGGCGGTAGGCAGGGCGCGCAGCAGGTCTGCGGCGAGTTGGTCGGATACGCCGAGGTGGGTGCGGAGTGTGTCGCGGGTGATCGGTCGACCGTGTTTGGCGTGGTGGTTGTCGGCGACGCGGCGGGCGTAGTCGACGAGCGCCGGGGCCAGGCCGTCGCCCGGGGTGTCGTTGTCCAGGCGGAGGAGCTCAGGGACCGGGACCGAGGCCAGGACGGGCGCGGGCGTGGGCGAGGCGGCCGGTGCTGGAGGCGGTTCGGGGTGGGTGGCGCGGCGTTCCAGCATCGAGACGGCGATGAGGAAGGCGGCGGCCGGGGTGGCGGCGGTGATCCAGCCCCAGACGGTGGGGGCGGCTTGGGCGAGGTTGGCGGCCAGGGACAGGATGATGCCGCCGGTCAGGACGAGGACGGGCCAGGTGATGCGGCCTTGCCGGCCTTTGCCGGTCTTCTTGTCGCGTTGGCGTTCACGGGCGGCCATGACGCAGGTCAGGTCGATGCAGACGGCGACGGCCCAGGACATCCAGCCGGTTTGGCCGTGCTCGGTGGCGGTGTCGCGGATGTGGGTGAACGATCCGGCACCCGCGATGACGGCCAGGACGAGAACCGGGCCGGTGTCGAGCAGTCGGCAGGCCAAGCGTCGCATCGGTGCCCTCCTCTCGGGTTCAGGCGTTGGCGTGTTCGGTCAGGTGGGCGGTGATCTCGTCCCAGGACGGGGCGAGGTGCGCGTGGGTGTGGGCGGCGTGTTCGGCGGTGGCGTCGGTGACGTAGAAGGAGCGGGCGCGGTACCACTGACCGTCCTGTGAGGCGACGATGGCGACGCCGGGTGTCTCGGCGGCGATGGCGCGGGCGGAGACGAGGGCGGCCGGGTCGAGGTCGCCGAGGGTCATGGTCGCGGTTTCGGGGTCGTTGACCCGGTGGCAGATCCGCCCGGAGCATTGGGCGCGCAGGGCGGTGACGCCGGGGCCGAGGTCGGAGCCGATCCTTTGTCCGCAGCAGAACAGGTAGATGCCGAACGCCCGCCCGAGTTGCGCCACCCGCAGCAGGGCGGTGGAGGTTTTGGCGATCTCGTCTTTCTCAGACTTGTCGGCCATCAGGTAGAGCTCGGCCAGCTCGTCGACCAGGACCACGACCGGCACGGGCCGGATGGCGGGCGGGAGTTGCCAGATGTTGCGGGCAGACGCCTGGCGGCACAACCCCATCCGGTCGATCATCAGCCCGACCAGATCGGCCAGCAGGCCGACCGATTCGGCGCGCGAGGTGGCCAGCGCCGACAGTCGGGGCGCGTATGGGGTGAACTCCACGCCGCCCTTGAGGTCGAAGCCGACCAGCGCCACGGGTTGCGGCGCGAGTCCGACGATGAGCGCATTGGCCAAGTTCGACTTGCCGGACTGAGTCGCGCCCGCGTTGAGCCAGTGCGGCACCGTACGGAAGTCGATCACCCAGGGTTTGCCGGTCTCCAACTGCCCGACCGTCACCTTGAGCAGCTCAGGTGAGGGCGGGAGCTGGTCGACCTTGACCAGCGGGTCGCGCATGGTCGCCATCAGCACGACGCGGCCGGGGCGGGGTGAGGAGACGCGGATCGCGTGCACGCCCCAGGAGTGCGCCAGGCGTTCGGCGGCGTCGGCGTAGTCGCCGGGGGTTTGGCCTTCCAGCGTCCACAGGGAGACGCGCCAGCCGTGCCGGGTCGGTTTGGGCAGCCACATGAACGGTTTGGTGTCGACGGCCACCCGCTGGAAGCGGCGGCGTACCTTCACCAGCCCGGTGGAGGCGACCGCGCCGGGGGTGAGGGTGAACCACCAGCGTTGCCGCTTCTTGGTCAGTCCACAGCCGAGGGCGACCCGCCGCCAGGACGCCCGGACCGAGGCAGCGGTGAGCGGGAAGCCGAGCGCCAGCCAGAACGAGGGGTAGTGGAAGCGGCGCCAGGCCCACAGCCCCGCCGCGACAGCGGCGAGGGCTGCGAGCACGAACAGCGCGTCAGACATCGGCGGCCTCCCGGACAGGGAGCAGCGCCGTGGCGCGGTAGGCGATGCCCCACCGGCCGGAGATCTCCCATACGTAGCCGAGCAGGCCGACGGCGGTGACCTGGTCGCCGGTGGTGATGGGTGGCTCTCCGGTGGTGCCGATCTTGACGAGTTCGATCCGGCCGAACTCGTCTTCTACCGAGACGGTGACCTCGTAGACGGTGTTGCCGTTCTTGTCGGTTTTGATCTCGCCGGTGTCGCGGTTGAGGACGCGCGGGCGCGGGGCTTTGACGCAGGTGATGGCGAGTTTGCTGACATCCACGGGGATGGGGACGGAACGCATGGGTTGTGACCTCCTCTTTCGTCGCTGCCAACATAGTTAACCTAGTTGGCTTGGTTGTCCATGTTCTCTCGGTTGGCTTGGTCGAACTTTCGTGGTGAGATTGAGGGCGATGGTCAAGAACACCGGCCGGCCGGGCTACCTGCAGATCGCCGACGATCTCCGCGCGCAGATCCGCGGCGGCTCTCTGGCGCCCGGAACTCCGTTGCCGTCCACGGCCAAGCTCGCCGAGCAGTACGGCGCGTCGCTGTCGGTGGTGAAGCTGGCCGTCGGTGTCCTGCGTACCGAGGGCCTGGTGATCGGCCAGCAGGGCAAGGGCGTGTTCGTCCGCGACGCCGACGAGGTCCAGGCCGCCGACAACCCCCAGACTGCCGGCGACGAGCTGGCCGACCTGCGCGCCACCGTGCACGACCTGTCCGTACGCCTGGCGAAGGTCGAGGAGCAGTTGGCTACGTCCACGACACCCCGCCCCGGACGTAGCAGCCGGTAACCTTCCGCGCCAGCGACGCCGACGCACCCGACGGGCTGCGGCGCAGGCTGAGCCGCTTGTCCTCACGGCGGATGCCGACCAGCACCGTCACGTACCCGACCAGCAGCGCGACGCCGAGCACTCCGGCGATGATCAGCGGGATCGTGGTCATGACCAGATCACCCCCGCCCCGGCCAGGCCGCGAGGAGCGCGCGGGGGACGGCGGGTCTCACTCCGCCGCTGGCCGTCGCGGTTGCGCTTGGCCGCCTGCTTCTTGATCCAGCGCTCACGGGCCAGGCACTTACGGCAGCGGGTCTGTCCCTGCTCCAGGCGTGCGGTGCACGCGCAGGTGGGCTCCGGGTAGATCTCCTCAGTCATGTGATCACCTCTCCTCTCGGTCGGTTGTTCTTGCTTGCGAACCGAGAATGCTGCGGAGAGTCAGGACGAGATCACTACACGACGGGACATGTTCAAGACGTCCGGCCTACGATGGCCAGGTCCCCGGACGTCCCCTTGAAGCGGGTGAGATGGCCAACGAACGACTACGCGCGGCCCTGCTACAGAAAGGCGTGTCCATCGCCGATCTGGCCGAGGCCATCGAAGTCGACCCCAAAACCGTCGAGCGATGGGTCACCAAGGGACGCGAGCCGTACCGAAAACACCGCTTCGCCACCGCTTCGTACCTGGGAGTGGACGAGGCGTACCTGTGGCCGGACGCGCTCAGCCCCGAACAGGTGACGTCTGCCTCGCAGAGCGAGATCATCGCGATCCACCCGCACCGGTGGGCGGTGCCCCGGGACATCTGGGGACGACTGTTCGGTGCGGCGTCAGAAGAGATCGGCGTCCTGGCCTTCAGCGGGTTGTTCCTCGCCGACGACGGGGGCATGGTGCGGCTGTTCGCCGACAAAGCGCGGGCCGGTGTGCGAGTGCGCATCCTGCTGGGTGACCCGGATTCGGCCGAGGTGGCGCAGCGCGGAGCCGATGAGGGCGTGGGCGAGAGCATGGCGGCGCAGATCCGCAGCGCGCTGGTGTTCTACCGGCCGATCACCGGCCTGGAGAACGTCGAGATCCGGTTGCACCGTACGGTGCTGTACAACTCGATCTACCGCGCCGACGACGAGTTCCTGATCAACATGCACGTGTACGGCACCCGCGCCGGCAACGCGCCGGTCCTGCACCTACGGAGGGTGGCCGGCGGCGACATGGTCGCCACATACGCCGACAGCTTCGAGAAGGTGTGGGCGCAGGCGATCCCGGTGGAGTCCTAAAGGCATGGCGCGGCGAATCGACTTCGATCATGACCCGAACGCGCCCAAGGCCAACAGCCTGGTCCCGTCGGTGAACGTCGTGGTCACCAACGAGCGCGGCGAGGTGCTGATGATCCAGCGCTCCGACAACGACAACTGGGCGTTGCCCGGCGGGGCCATCGACCTGGGGGAGTCGCTGCCGCAGGCGGGCGTAAGGGAGACGCTGGAGGAGACCGGCATCCTGTGTGAGATCACTGGCCTGGTCGGCACCTACACCGACCCCGGACACGTGATCCTCTACACCAGCAACGGCGAGGCCCGACAGGAGTTCTCCATCGTGCTCACCGGCCGCGCGGTGTCCGGAGCTCCGGCCGTCAGCGCGGAGTCTCTACAGGTGCGGTGGGTGCCACGCGATGAGGTCCTGTCGCTGCCGATGGCCGCATCGATGCGGATGCGGATCGAGCACTACCTAGCCGGCATCGGCCTGCCGTACATCGGATAGCGCGGCCTCCACCGCCCGCACCGACGACACGATGCACGGTGTGGCATCGGTGATCGAACGGCTGACCACATGCTCGGGACCGTACCGGGAGTGGATCTCGGCCAGCCGGTCGCGTACGTCCAGGTGCTTGCCGTCCGGGCTGGTGGTCATGTCGCAGTAGGTCAGCGCCCGAGCCAGATCGGGCCGCTCCTGGTCGAACTCCTCGGCCAGCACGTCGAACATGTCCCGTTGCCGAGCCTCGTTGTCCGCGCACGAGTGGTAGGCCACCAGGCGGCACAGCCGCTCATCGGCCTGGGCGACGTCGCGCAGGTAGCGGGCGCCGTCGAGCTGGTGCATGCCAGTGTCGACCAAATCCGGGGCGTACCCAATGTCATGCAGCAGGCACGCGGCGATCAGGGTGTCAGTGTCCGCGCCGAGGATCGGGGCCAGGGTCTCGGCCTGGTCGGCGACTCCCTGGGTGTGCGCCCAGCGCCGGGGCAATGTCGTCTTCAGCAGATCCTTGGCCAGGCCGTAGGCCCATTCAACTTGTCCCACGAGGTTCACGATAGGCAGCACGGGCAGGGGCGAAGCCAGAGGGGCAGGCGAGACGTCCCAGGACGTCTCAATTCCGGACGAAGCGCCCCCGCCCGTGCTCGGCCACGATCAACCCGTCGCGCTCCAGCACGGCCAGGGCCTGGCGCACCGTGTTACGCGAGGCCGAGAACCGGCGGCGTAGCTCGGCCTCGCTGGGCAACGCGGCACCAGGTGCCAGGATGCCGCTTTCGATCTGCTCACGCAGGCTTGCGGCGATCTGCTGGTAGCGGTACGGGGCCGCGCCGCTGTCGGCAGCCACCACGCGGCCCTTGGACGGGACAGTGACCAGGAGTCCTTCGCCCTCCAGGAGCGCCAGGCCGCGCCGTACCGTGTTGCGCGCCACCCCGAACCTGCGGCACAGCTCCGCCTCAGACGGCAGCACCGAGCCCGGCGCGAATTCGCCCGCGACGATCTGTTCACGGATGCGGGCGGCGATCTGCGGGTAGACCAGTCCGCCCGTCAGCCATCGGCCGCCGGACATAAGGGTCAGCCGCGGTAAGCGTCGAGGATCTTGTCCAGGTCGACCTTGAGATCGCCCTGCTCACCGTCGTGCCAGCCATCTTCGGCGGCCTGCTCGATCCGGTCCACCGCGTGGGCCATCTGCAGGAACGACACCCGCTCGTCGTCCTGGTCGCCCCAGTAGAACCAGCAGAACGACAGGTGGACGAACACCCGCCGCATCCGGCACCGGCTGTCGATCACGTCCAGCGCCGGACGGCCGTCCTGGGTGCCGACGAGCACCGCCGCGATATCGCGCGCGTTCAGCTGCTCGCCCAGCGCGGTCAGCAGCCGCTCGGTGTAGGCCCGTTGCTGCTCCTTGACGGTCTGGCTCGCCTGCATCCTGGTCCTCCCTGACATTCATGCCCGGTCGTTGTGTGCGTCGAGCGTCGCCCCACGGCCAGGGGCAGGAACACCACAACTTGGGGACGTCTCGGGACGTCTGATGTTAACGTCGCAGCACAAGGGTCAACTCGCGAGAGGAACAGGCCGGCCACATGAACGACAACCTCCGCTACGCACTGGCCGCCGCCCGCCTCAACACCACCGATGTCGCCGCCGCCCTGGCCGTCGACCCCAAAACCGTCAGCCGATGGCTTCACGGGCGCGTGCCCTATCCGCGCCACCGGTGGGCCGTCGCCGACCTGCTCCACGTCGACGAAGCCGAGCTATGGCCCGAGGTTGCGCCACGACACCAGGCACTCGCCGACGGCATACAGGCCATCTACCCACACCGCTGGGCCATCCCACAGACGGTCTGGCGCAACCTCTTCGGCGGAGCCAGGCGAGAGATCGGCATCCTGGCCTACAGCGCGCTGTTCCTCGCCGAGGACCGGGGCATCCTCGACACCCTCACCGACCGCGCCAAGGCCGGCGTCACGGTGCGCATACTGCTCGGCGACCCCGAGGGGCAGGAGGTGGCTGCACGTGGCGTCGACGAGGGAATCGGAGCCAAGGTCATGGCAGCGCGGGTCAACAACGCGCTCACGCTGTACCGGTCCCTGCGAGACGTCCCAAGCGTCGAGATCCGCCTACACCGGACCGTGCTCTACAACTCCATCTACCGCGCCGATCGAGAACTGCTGGTCAACACCCACGCCTACGGCACACCAGCCGCCAACGCCCCCGTCATGCACCTATCGCACACCGACGACCGAGGACCGGCAGCCACCTACCTCAGCAGCATGGCCCGCATTTGGAACATCGCCCAGCCCTGCCCCAAATAGCTCATAGACACCCATAGTTACAGCTACGGGCAGCCCAGAAAGCAACTTATCTCCTCGTCATCAAGGGCAGCCCGCCTGCGGCGGCCTGCCGCGCATCGGGCGGTCGCTGGCCGCGCTGCGGCTCTCCGGCCGGTCGCGGCCAGCACCGCCCACGCGCGAGGAGCACCGTGCAACCGACTCCACACGAAGGATCACTGGCAGGCCCGAAGGAAGTTCCTCTACACCAGGCCCGCCAAGCCGAACCCCAGCGGAGGGGGCAGGACATCCATAACCTACCGACGTATCCGCACTGGTCAAGAGTCCTCTGGACTTATTAGCGTCACTAACTCTGTAGATCGTCCTATGCTGCGATGTGAGCGAACTCGGCGGTCAGCGCCAAGCCGTGCATTCTCTAAGCCTTCGAGTTAGTTCGCACGTAGAGTAAGACCGCGATGCATCCAGCAGCGTTGCAGCCATTGCTCTACACGTGCTTCAGTCCCGTCAACTCCCGCATATGGAAGAACGCTTTCGAATGCAGCTGCAAGCGAAGGGTGATATGCCCGAGTTAGGTAGCTGATCTCGGAGCCAAAGGCATATGCGATTTCGTTCAGAGTGCCACCGCGGGCCGTGTGCTCTGCATGTGCGTCGTCCTGATTCTGGATTGCGGACAGTGCGGCGCGTGCGTTGGCTAGCGTAGCGGGCAGTGACGTATGAGAGAATTCTCCAAGGCTACGATTCAAAATCGATAGACGGCGCCACCCGGCGGTGTCAATCCAATCCCGGGTGCTCGTTCGGCTCCCGCGCGCTTCAATGTTCTCCGCCTTCTCCGGCTTTACACGCCATACCCTAAGTCTTGCCGTCTGATCAACCACAGTACGTGCCAGAACCATGGAGCGATCGTCGTCTTCGAGCCAGAGCCAGAATGCTGCTCGCAGAGCACTAGAAGCCACCGTCAAAGCATCCGATACCGGCCCATCGATCCACGACGCCAAAATGGCGGCAGTTTCGTTCAGCCATATATAAGCAAGTTCTCGTTGAGCCAGGTCCTTGGGGGCGAAACGATCCCCCAAGTGTTGCCTCTCCGCCTCGAATGCTCTGATGGCGGTTGATGCTGCACGACCTCGCCGGGACGCAAATGCCTCTAGGCTCCTTGCCGAGTAAACCAGTTCCCTGGTCTTCTGTCCTGATGCCAGCTTCTCTACATCAGATAGGTGTGCAGCACCGTAGCGGGCTACAGCTTCACCCATGCTGGAGAGCATCTCCAGATTCAACGGCCAAACGGCGGTCGGACTGTCCCCCATCCTCACTTCCGAAGGAAGGGAAAGAGGCATCTCCAGAAGTGGATGATAAGAGTTGGCTACAGATCCCAAGTTCCGCGTAAGACTTACTACGCCAAGGAGAACTTGACGCAAGGAAAGCTCGGTCGCTGTAAGCGAATGCAAGAATATTTCCCTGCTTGCTCCGATTCGTTGAGGATCGGCTAGGTCAATGCTTTCCCAGCGCGCAGAATCAAGCAATGGTCCGCGACCATGTAGAAGTTCAGAGAGTGAGGTCCAGACAGTACCCGCCGGCACCTTCGGGCCCTCTGGCATCCATATCGTCGTGTAGTGTTCGGACGTAGAAACCCCATCTTCCTGTTCAATGCCATTGGAGACAATGCGATTGTAGCTCCATCGCTCAATTTGCGTTCGCGCGACAGCCGCCGCTCCAAGCGGGTTGGATGCCAGGAGCATGCGCGAAACCTGACACGCGCTATCTAATCCCCACCGTAGTTGCCCAAGCCAGCCACCTGCCGGATCTGAAGGCGGCTCAGTAAAGCGAACTCCCATCCGCCACAAGAAGGCGTCGAGCGGATATATGACGTGAAGCGATTCTGCAATCGGTTCACTCAATGGCGTGAGGTTGTGACGAACGTTGCTCCACCGCTGGTTGTGTCGTGATATTAGAGCTTCAACTATTCCTGCATGACCCCGCGTTTCGGCCGCTCGCGTGTAACCTGCCGGCGTTGGTGGTACTTGCTTGCCACGGCTCTCTGCCTGCGCAGCCTTCACTCTCTCCCCGTACTCGGGATCAGTACGGCGACGAAGCTTCTCTCTGCTCTTCCTGCCCACAGCCGCCAGTTTGCCTTGATGCAGCTTGGGCGTGCGACCCATTTCCGACTATTGCGCGCGCATGCCGAGCGCAGTTCTGAGAGGGCTCTCTCACTACGGAGCAGGGACTGAGCGTAGCAACGTCGCTTACGGCATTAGTCCAACCGCACAACCTTCACGCGGACCCTCGATGGCCTTGAGAGGCCACGAGCACGCCAAAGCGGTTGGCTCAGGTCATGAGCATCGCTGACTTCGGTGCCCCTCTCACTGGCTGGCCACCCGGTGGCAAGGCCCCTCCTCCGTCGGGCCATGGCTGAGGTGACAGCAGCGCTGATAGCAACGTCCCCACACGCCGACGCATCCACGGCACCGTCCAATACGCTCTCTACCACAGCTTCGATCGTCCGAGCAGTGTGATTGCTCCGCCTGGCTCGAAAATGGGTGAGTTCGTGGGCAGGCGGCAGCGAACCTCGTCTCCGGTCTTCGGTGAGGTTGGCGCGGTGGGGTGTGGTCAGGCGGCTGGTTGCAGGGTGACGGTTTTGCCGGTGAGGCGTTCGAGCTGACGGATGAGGTCGCGTTCGCGGCGTTGGGTGGCGATGCGGGACTGGTAGAAGTCCGGGCCGAGGTTGTGGTAGCGGGCGTCAGGGTCGGACAGCAGGTGCCAGACGATGGTCAGGACGGAGTTGCCGAGGGCGACGATGGCGCGTTTTCGTCCGCGCCGTCATGCCACGCAGGGCGTGCGCGCAGCCACATCAAAGACTGAAAAGCGAAAAGCCAGGCTGCCGCGCCGCTTCCGGTGCTCGGGCCTGGCGGCCCTGCGCTCCGGGTCGGCTTGCCACCGGATTCGCAGGTGCTGTACGTCGTGTGTGAAGGGTGATGGTGGTGAGGTGCGATGGAGGGAATCGGTTCGTTGCCGGCACGGTCGTCAACTATTAAGCGAGCACCCTGCCCTAGACAATCCATCTGGCAGTTTCGGCTATCACGAGACTCTGATCCTTGCCAGGTATGGCACCGCGACGCCTAATTGTTTCCTCTGAAACCCATATGATATCCGAGCTTTCGTTGCCTATCAATTTCTCAATTTCGAGCTCCTGCGATTCCGTAAGCAGTAGGACGTATATGTCCGATATCAATATCTCTAGCGATTGCGCATGGTCGCTATGGCGCAAAGGGTGATAAGTCCGAGTAACGAAATCGTGGTAGATGAAAGGAAAATTCTGGCTAGAAATAATTCCTGGCTTAACAAGTTCCTCATAGAATTCGCGCCAAGGGGAAGTTTCCCGCGAGACGCCTGACTCAAACCACCGTACAAAATCAATCAGGCGTCGCATGGGAATGCGTATGCGCAGGTCGTGTTCGCTGACATCGTCCAAAGAGATTAGATCGTCGTCTGTTGCCTCAATTCTATTGAGAAATTCTCTGGCACTTGACGAAGACTTGTAGACTCCACCCACAGGTTGATATTGAGGAAAACGTCTGCCCTTTATCAAGAGATAATTTCCTCGGATCTTAATGCGGAAAAGGTAGGCAGCTGATATACGTACCCGACTGCCACGGTATCTAAAAATATAGAAGAAGAAGCGTATATATCTTAGGTTTGTAAGCGCACTATCCAACAGTGCTAGGAGCACAGCCGCAGAGAATCCGCCGATGATTCCAAACCATTGATTGTTTGGATCTATGATAAGGAGTAGGATGCTTCCGGTGATCAGAAGGGCGAGGTATATAGCTGCGCGCTTCACCTGTCAGATCCCCGCCAATAGTGACGAGTCTATAAGTGAGGGCAACTGCTGCGCCGTTGCCAGATAAGCTGACGTCCTCACGAGCGCTGGCCCTTTCTGCTTCAAGACCATGTGATCAACTGGGCTTAGGTTGCCAGTCCACGCAAGAGCGGTAGCATACCCTCTAAGGAGAGTAACGTCCCTCTCTTCCCGCATCTGAGATCGAATCCAGGATATGTCGTAACGTTTCCCCCCTCGCGCCATTACCACTGCCGCCACAGCGCGCAAATAGGCGGGTTGGTTTTTGTCGCGTACGGTTAGGCGTGCCTGATGAGCCCATCCCTCGGGCATGATACCGCGTCTTTCTAGCATGACAGCGAAGAGCCAAGTAACAAGGTAGGTGGAGTGTACTCGTGACGAGTCACTCAAAAAACGGGAAATACCGTTTACAGTAATTTGTCGATGCACGAAGTGCTTCAGATAGGCAGCTACTACGCTGGCGACAGGCGCGAGATCTTCCAAACGCTTCAAGGTCAAGCCGAGCACAGTGTATTCGCGAATTTTAGATAGCCTCCAGAGACTGAATCGGACATCCCTCTGGTCAATGTGTCCGTCATCCTTCAGCGCGGTCCTCAATATCTTCTTCAACTCTCGGCGCGCAGGACGAAGCGCGCGAATTTCAAAGAAGTACTGTGCCGCATCACGCTCAGGATGGGCCCCATCCTCTTGAGCATCCTTACCTTCCAGCAGACTCGTTTTAGCGGAGCTGACAATTAGCCCCCGCCTACGACACTCCTTCTCAAAAAGTCGTAGGCCTGAGATAACTTCCATCTTACTTCCGCCGACAATTCTGATGTCGTCCAGATATCTGGAGTAATTGAATCCGGCTGCAAGCATCGCCTCATCGATGGGAATCATATACATATTTCCTAGAACGCGCGATGCGCTGGGTCCTTGCGGTATTCCCCTGCCGGGTACGATGGCCCAGGTAGATAGCATCCAACTAAGTGCATCAACAATCTTCTTGTCCTCTGCAAAAGAGGCTATATCGGCCATGAGCAGATCATGTGGGATGGTGTCAAAGAAGCCGGTGAGGTCACTTTTAATGAGCCAGGGCCCCTTTGCAGCGACCTCTGCCCTGACACGCTCTTTCCAAAGCACCCACTGCTTTGTTCCTTGCTTCAGGAACCATTTGGTAGAGTTAGAAAGCCGTGCGGAGTAAACTACTTCCGGTAGGGCGGACTCAATTGCCGGGGAAATTGCTGCAACGACCGCCTGGTACGCTACTCGGTCCTCAATAGTGAGCAGTACTGCGCTTCTTGTGAAGAAGGGCGTCTTTGCCACAGCTACTTCAGTAATGGGGTCAGCCGCCGCCTTGAGGAGACGCTCTGAAGCGGTAGATATGAGTTCGCGTGGTTCGACAAGGTAGTCCTTAAATCGCAACACGTCAGGAACCCATAGCTCCTTCAGGTCTGTCGCTTGGATATGCCGAAGGGCTGTCGTCAAATCTACATCTGAGTGCGGATCGGCCACAATAGTTTTTCGTTTAGGCTTGGCAAGCCCTTCGCCTTCAATAAGCCATTGTTTGCCGCTTTTTATTGCTGGCAATTGCCCTCGTGCCGCCATTTTGCGGACGGCACTAACGGTTAGGTCGAGTCGAAGCGCTGCCTCTTCAACCGTTAGAAGTTCCAATTTTCCTCATGAGGGGAAGATTCTTGAGGTTGAACAGTGTAGCAATATTCCATTCCGTAGTTCCATCCTTACACCGAATTGTGACCTATGGAGTATCTCTCGCAGAGAGGTCATTGAGCCCTTCCGTTTTGAATCGTCGGTACTCTGCAAGAGGGTGTCTGAAAGGGCCGACGAGTCATGCTGACAGGGTGTCGGGCCCCGAGCGATGGTCCTTTGGCGTCCGTAGCAACCGGTTTGTCTGACCCGAGCGGGAACTGCTCGCCCCGCTGATTCCTGCTTCCAGACCAGGTGGCCGGCCTGCCATCCATGAGCGTCGGGAGATCGTGAATGCGCTGGCGTACTGGGTACGGGCAGGCTGTGCATGGTGGCTGCTGCCCCACGACATGTCGCCGCGGCGTGTCAGTTGTGATCGCTTGCCTGTGGCGTGAGGCTGGCGATGACTCCTGGCGGGTGGGCGCGAGCAACTACCGGGACGGCGTGAGCGATCCAGACGGGGCGGTGTACCTGTTTTGCAAGGCTCGTTGATCCGGCTTCGGAGGCGTTCCAGCGGTTCGCGGAGGACTAATACGAGGTGTCTGTGGATTTTGACGCGGTGCGGCTCATCTACGCCCTCCTCCGCTGATGCAGGCGATGGTCACCGCACTGAACGCTGACCTTCCCGTGGAAGATCTCGCCGGCAGCCTTGCGGTAGCCCGGTTTCCGGCCGGTACCAGTTGAGAGCCAGCGCCCTCTCCCAGCGCGAACTGGGTGGCAACAGCGCTGAAGCTTATTGGCGGAGTGCTGTACAGCAGCTCGTACAGCAACACCGCCTCACGCGATCACATGACATCAACCCATATCCGCCGCTGTAGCAGGGGAAGAGGCCGCTGACGAGGCACATGCCCTTCCCTACGGATCAGAAGGTTACGGGTTCGACTCCTGTCGGCCGCGCTCACTCGCAAGGCCCGCCACCAGGGAAATCCTGGAGCGGGCCTTTGTGTTTGTCAGGACGATCTCGGGATCTTGCTAACGAGCAATGATCGAAATCTGTGGATCTGCCGGGAAGGGGTGTACCTTCCCGGATCATCCGATGTGGTTTCGAGATAAGGCCGACGCGCCAACGTCGGTCGGGAAGGCACACCCGTGCCGCTTACCGTAGTGCCCGAGCCGCCTGCTGACGACCATGGCCCGACGCCGGATTCGGCTTCGCTGATCGATCAGATCGTCCGCGAGGGCGCCCGCAAGATGCTGGCCGCCGCGCTGCAGGCCGAGGTGGACGCCTACATCGCCGCCTTCGCCGATGAGCGCGACGACAACGGCCGCCGCCTGGTCGTGCGCAACGGCTCCCACCTCCCGCGCGAGATCCTCACCGCAGCCGGCGCGATCGAGGTCACCGCCCCGCGGGTCAACGACAAGCGCATCGATGAGGCCACGGGCGAGCGCCGGCGCTTCTCCTCGGCGATCCTGCCGGCCTGGGCCCGCAAGACCCCGCAGATCACCGAGGTGCTACCGCTGCTCTACCTGCACGGCCTGTCCAGCGGCGACTTCGTGCCCGCGCTGGGACAGTTCCTCGGCTCCAGCGCTGGCCTGTCCGCGCCGGTCATCACCAGGCTCACCGAGCAGTGGAAGGCCGAGCAGCGCGCCTTCGCCGCCCGCGACCTGTCCGGCCTCGACTACGTCTACCTGTGGGTCGACGGCATCCACGTCAACATCCGGCTGGAAGAACACAAGCTGTGCCTGCTGGTGATGATCGGCGTGCGCGCCGACGGCCGCAAAGAACTCGTCGCGCTCACCGACGGCTACCGCGAGTCCACCGAGTCATGGGCCGATCTGCTGCGCGACTGCAAAAGGCGCGGGATGCGCGCCCCGGTGCTGGCCATCGGCGACGGCGCGCTCGGGTTCTGGTCGGCGCTGCGGGAGGTGTTTCCGCAGGCCAAGGAGCAGAGGTGCTGGTTTCACAAAATCTCAAACGTGCTGGGGGCGCTGCCGAAGTCGGCCCATCCTGCCGCCAAGAAGCACCTGGCCGAGATCTGGAACGCCGAGGACAAGGAGCACGCCCAGGCCGCGGTGAAGGATTTCCAGGCCGCCTACGGCGCCAAGTACCCCAAGGCCGTCGCCAAAGTGGTCGACGACCTGGATGAGTTGCTCGCCTTCTACGACTACCCCGCCGAGCACTGGGTGCATCTGCGCACGACCAACCCGATTGAGTCCACCTTTGCCACCGTCCGGCACCGGACCAAAGTCACCAAAGGACCCGGGTCTCGCGCTGCCGGGCTCGCGATGGCCTTCAAATTGATCGAGTCGGCCCAGGTCCGCTGGCGCGCGGTCAACGCACCCCACCTCGTCGCCCTGGTCCGTGTCGGCGCGACCTTCGTGCATGGCCAACTTGTTGAACGACCAGCGGAGACGGCTGCATGAGCACGCCATCTCATCCCACCGGCAGGGAACGGGAATGGCCCACCGACAAGCTGAACGCATTGCGCCTCGGCCAGCGATTGGTCACCGAGGTCCCACCCTCCCGACCTGGTCGGCGAGCATTCATCGATGTCACGCCGGTCACCACTCCAGCCGACATCCAAGCCCACCAGCAGGGGTGGAAACGAGCCGACCATTCCCGCACGTTCCGCCTGCAACACTGGGACTACGACGCCGACCGCATCAACGGCTTCGACTACGACATCGACGCCGTTCTGGTCAGAGGCACGACGGTTGACAGCGAGTCAGAGCTGACTACAACGCTCGAAGCATGGCACCTGCGCCCTGAGCAACTTCTCTACCCTTGGCAGACCGACGACCCCAAGTAGCCACCCCAGGCGAGGGGAAAACAACTCATCCACAGGTATTGACTATTTCTCTTGCTAACAGCGTGGCTCCCTCTGGTCGCCGATGGCCTGGGCGAAGACGTCCGCCGCCGACGCTTCCGCCGCACGGATCACGTGGGCGTACACGCGGAGGGTGATCGACGGGTCGGCATGACCGAGGCGGGCGGCGACGACGTGGACGGTGTGGGAGGGGCGTGCGCACGCGCCTTCCACAGCCGGGGCCTGATGGGCACCGGCTCGGTCGGAAGGGTGTGCTGATCTCCGACGAGACCGGGTCCATCT
>NZ_JBAHWD010000023.1:0-133171 GCF_037044575.1 Nonomuraea sp. LPB2021202275-12-8
CCGGGATCCCCGCTCAGAGGCATTCATTTCGTCTTTGTTATGTCTTAATCCTTCCAGCCGCTCAAGCCCCTGTCAAATTGACCGGACTCACTCGACCTGAAGGAAATTTCGACCGCCCCGTCTCCGGGACAACCCTCGTAACTTACCGTGCCATCCAGCGCCTGTCGAATCAACCGGTTTTTCGGCGATCTGGAGGCGCCCGAGACGGCTCGTGCCGGAGCGCCGCGGAGCGGCTCAACCGAGTGGCTTGTTCTCAAGGGGCTGCCCTGGGGCCCGTCCGCCTGTCAGGCGTCCGGCTCACTCCCGGGGCGAAGTGAAAGACTAGGTCGCGATCCGCCAGACGTCAAATCGCCTGCCCGCCTCGCCTCGCGTGCGGCCCTCCGGCACAGCCTGTCCGGGTCGGCCGCCATGCCCTTCTCACGACCGCTGCGCCGCAGCTCGCTTGCCTTGTCGGGCGGGTCAGGGGCGCGGGTTTAGGGGCGAGCTCTTCAGGGAGGGCCGCCGGCCGGCCCGTTCCGCCCAGATGCCTCGGGTACCGAGGGCGCGAATCCGGGCATTCGTGATCCTCGGATCGTGGTGTCCCGGAAGTCAGGACTCGCAGACTGGAGATCTCTGAGCACCCCTCAGGGCGCTGACGTCCGCCTACGGAAACCTCGATAGAGCGGCCCGGCAGGATTCCGTGCCCCGGTCTCCGGCACCTTGCGGTGCCACGGGTCGGGAGCGCGCTCGACCAGACCCCGCTCCCCTGCGGTGTCACCAGGCAGACCCGCGCCATGACAGGGGTGTCGAACAGTGCCGCGTACCGAGGAACGGTGCGCCCTGCCACCATCAGCTCCTGCTCGTCCGCTTGATCAACCCGGCGAGCCACTCCACCCGCAGGTTGATCAAGTAGACGGCCGCGATCGACCTGCTGTTCGCGCCTGGCCGTCGCTGGTCAGCCCGGCATGGACGGGGAGCACCTGCGCTTCCCCACCGAAGAATCCGAACGTGGCGGTCTCGATCAACGACCCCGATCAGCCGTACCGTTACTTCGAGGTTCGAGGCGTGGTCGAGCCGGACCCTTCGGGCGACTTCTCCACGACGTGCAGGGCGGTCTGGTGATCGTCGTAGGCCTACGCACGCCACAGGTCAGCGAGACGAAGCGGTGGAGGATCCGCCATGGTGCGAGCGGCACTCGGAGTGAGGGACCACTGCGGCTGGGCGATGCTGGTCGGCCTCGGCGGCGACCCGGAGGCGCCCCAGGTGCTGCTTCGCGAGCGGATCGTGCTGCTGGACGACCCGACGCTGCCCGACCAGCCCTACCACGCAGCGGCCGGCCTCGGCTTACGGGAGGCGGCCGGGCTGATCGGGCGGGTCGAGAGCTCGGCTCGCGCGGCGGCGCACCGGGAGCTTTCCCGCGCGGCCGGCGAACTCCGCGCGGGCGGGCATGACGTAGGTGGGATCGGCATGGACCTCGGCGCGGTCGGGGCCGGGAGGATGTCGCTGCCCGGGAGCCTGGAGGAGATCCTGGGCAAGCATCATTACCTGCACGGGGCGGAGGGCGAGCTCTACCACGAGGCGCTCATGGACGGCGCACGGGCCGCCGGCCTGCACGTGGAGCGCTACGACTTCAAGACGCTGCCCGACACGGCGGCCCGCCTGCTCGGCTCGGCCGCGGCTGAGCGCGTCAGCGGCCTGCGAGCCCAGGTCGGACCGCCGTGGACCCGCGACCACAAGGACGCCGCCCTGGCCGCCCTCCTCGTCCTCGCGGGCGACTGAGCCCGGCGATCAAGCTGTGAGCGTACGGACCTGCTCCGGCGAGGTGAACAGCTCGGCCGACATCCCCGCATCACGCGCGGCGACGACGTTGACCTCGTTGTCGTCGAAGAACAGCACGTCCCCTGGAGCCACCCCCATCCGCTCCGCGCAGATCTCGTACGCGCGCCGGTCCGGCTTGGCCACCCCGATCCGGCACGAATAGGTGAGCGCGGTGAAGCGCCTCAGCCACTCCCCGTGCCGTGTCTCCCAGATGGGCACCAGCTCTTCGATGATGTTGGACAGCAGCCCGAGCGTCCGTCCGCGGTCGGCGAGTTCGTGCACCACGGCGACCATCTGGGGGTCGACGTGGCACCAGCTGGCCAGGTCGGCGTCGATCAGCGCCGGGACGTCGGCGAACCGGGCGCCCAGCCGGTCGGCGACAGCCGCCCAGTACTGACCGCTCTCCTGACCGGCGTCGTAGGCGGGCCGGCACGCCCAGTACGCCTCCCAGAACCCCTCGCCCTGTACGCCCGCCAGCTCGACGATCTGCTGCTTCGCCTCATCCGTCTGGGTACGAGCGATTACACCGTACAAATCGAACACGATCACTTCAGGCATGGTTTCGAGCTTATGCGCGTATCCTGCCCCGGTGACCAGTGCCGCCACCCTCTCCCCACCTATCACACCGGCTCCCCGTCGCCGCAGGTCGAGCCCGTGGTGGATGGCGCTGGCGGCGGGAGTGGCGGCGTTCGGCGGCACGGGATCCGCCACCCTGAACGGCGACGAGCTGGCCACGATCAGCGCCGCCTCTCGCTCACTCGCCGGCCTGTGGGAGCTCGCGCGGCACATCGACGGCCACTTCCTGCCCTACTACGTGTTCATGCACTTCTGGGCCAAGGCGGGCACAGCCGAGCTGTGGCTGCGGCTGCCGTCCGCGCTGGCGATCGCGGTGGCCGCGGGCTTCCTGGTCGAGCTGGGCCGGCGGCTGCACAGCACGAGAGCCGGGGTGACGGCCGCCGCCCTGCTCGCCGTTCTGCCCTCGGTGTCCTACTACGGGGCCTTCGCCAGGTCGTACTCGTTCGCCGCGGCGGCGGTGGTGTTCTCGTTCTGGGCGCTGCACCGCGCCGTCGAAGCGCCCGCCGCCCGCCGGTGGGTGCTGTACGGGGCGAGCGTGGCGCTGGTGTGCTGCACGCACCTGTTCGCGGTGCTGGTGCTGCCCGCGCAGTTGGTGGTCGCCGCCGCCCTGCTGCCGGGCCGGACACTGCTGCTGCGGATGCTGCCCGCGCTCGCCGCCGGAGGCGTGCCCGCCCTGGTGCTGGGGCTGGTCGGGTACGGCGAGCGGCACGCGATCAGCTGGATCCCGCAGCGGGGTCCGGACGTGCTGCTGAAGTTCCCGAAGATGGCGGCGGGAGCGGCCGAGGTGGGAGTGCCGCTGTTCGCGGTGGCGCTGGCCGGAGCGGCGCTGCTGTGGTTGCGCGGCTCGCCGGCCGTCCGGGCCTGGGCGGTCGCGCTGCTGGGCTGGCTGCTGCTTCCGCCGTTGCTGCTGCTCGCGGTGTCCCACCTGGTGACGCCCGTGTACGTGGACCGCTATCTGTTCGTCACCGCGCCCGCGCTGGCTCTGCTGGCCGCCGTGGCGGTGGCGGGCATCTCGCGTAGCGGGCCGGCCGTGGCCGCGTGCTGCGCGCTCGTGCTGGCGGCGGGCGTCGCCGGGGCGGCACAGCATGTCACGGTACGCGAGTCGAACGGGCGCTTCGAGGACATCCCGTGGGCGGTGCGCAGGATGGACGCCCGGTCGGGCGACGCGATCGTGTTCGGCCAGAGCACGGCGCGGGCCGGGTTCGACTACTACGGGGACGGTTCGATGCCGGACGACGTGCTGCGAGTGGGTTCGGCACCGCAGCCGGACGGGTTCGGCTACCCCGAGCGCGGCGATGTTGCCGCCGCGCTGGAGGGGCGCGAGCGGGTGTGGGTGGTGTGGCGCGGCGCCAAATCCGCCGGGCCCCGGCTCCCCCGGGTGAAGGCCGTGATGAGTGCCGGGTACAGGCAGGAGTCGGCGTGGCACTCGGCGGACCTGCCCGGCCTGACGGTCGCCCTCTATACAGCCGGGTAGCGGGCCTGGTCCGGCGGACAGGCCCGCTCGCGGATGTCCGTCAGCCGACCTCGACGCCGCCGATCGACTTCTTGCCGCGCCGCAGCACCATGAACCGGCCGTGGAGCAGATCCTCGGCGGACGGCGTGTGGGCCTCGTCGGTGATCTTGACGTTGTTGAGGTAGGCGCCGCCCTCCTTGACCGCCCGGCGGGCCGCCGACTTGGACTCCACCAGGCCGCTGTCGGCCAGCAGGTCCACGAAGGTGGCGCCGAGCGCGGGCACGCTCGCCTTGGGCACCTCGGCGAGTGCGGCCTCCAGCGTCGAGGCCGGGAGCTCCTCCAGCGAGCCCTGGCCGAACAGCGCCTTGGAGGCCGCCACCACCGCGTCCAGCTCGCCGGAGCCGTGCACCAGCGTGGTCAGGTCCTCGGCGAGGGTCCGCTGTGCCTCGCGGGCGAAGGGCCGGTCGGCCACGGCCTTCTCCAGCGCCTCGATCTCCTCGCGGCCCCGGAAGGTGAAGACCTTGAGGAAGCGGACGACGTCCCGGTCGTCGGCGTTCAGCCAGTATTGGTAGAACGCGTAGGGCGAGGTCAGCGCCGGGTCGAGCCAGATGGCGCCGCCCGCGGTCTTGCCGAACTTGGTGCCGTCGGCCTTGGTGATCAGCTTGCCGGTGAGCGCGTGCACGTGGGCGCCCTCGACGCGCCTGATCAGGTCGACGCCGGCGATGATGTTGCCCCACTGGTCGCTGCCGCCGAGCTGCAGCGTGCAGCCGTGGCGGCGGTAGAGCTCCAGGTAGTCGTTGGCCTGCAGGATCTGGTAGCTGAACTCGGTGTAGCTCAGGCCTTCGCCGCCGAGCCTGGCGGACACCGACTCGCGGGCGAGCATGCGGTTGACCGGGAAGTGCTTGCCGACATCGCGCAGGAAGTCGATGGCCGACATCTCAGCGGTCCAGTCGAGGTTGCTGACCAGCTCCGCGGGGTTGGGCCCGGACTCGAACGACAGGAACTTCTCCACCTGCACCCGGATCCTGGACACCCACTCGGCGACGACCTCGGAGGTGTTGAGCACGCGCTCGGTGCTGCGGCCGCTGGGGTCGCCGATCAGACCGGTGGCGCCGCCGACCAGGCCGATCGGCCGGTGGCCGGCGCGCTGGAAGCGGGTCAGGATCAGCAGGGTGGCCAGGTTGCCGACGTGCAGCGACGGCGCGGTGGGGTCGAAGCCCGCATAGACCGTGATCGGACCCTTCGACAGAGCGTCGCGCAGAGCGTCGACGTCGGTGGTCTGCGCGGTCACGTCGCGCCATTCGAGCTCATCGAGAATGTCGGTCACGGTGCTGGCTCTCCGATTGAGGTTGAGTGGTTACAGCGTGCCTGATCGCGCCGCATGACCGCTACTTGGATAGTGTCGGTCACCATGTGGAGGGTCCGTCGCGAGCTGGCCGTTTTCAAGATCTTAGGTGCTCTGGTGTGCGCCGGGCTCGCCGTTTACTGGTGGGCGAGCGGCGACGTGCGCGGGGTGATCCTGGCCGTCCCGGCGGCCGTGCTGGTGGGGACGATGGGGCTGCGCGATCTTCTGGTGCCGGTGCGGCTCTCAGCTGACGAGAGCGGCATCACCGTGGTCCACGGTTTCGCGGGCAGGCGGCACGTCCCGTGGGAGGCGATCGAGGACGTCAAGGTGGACGTGCGCCGCAGGTTCGGCCTGCGCAGCGAGATCCTGGAGATCGACACCGGCGACAACCTGCACATCTTCAGCGCTCACGAGCTGGGCACATCGCCCACGGAGGTGGCCGCCGTGCTGCGCCGCCGCGGCACGTGAGCCCTGTAGGGCGAGACGGTCGGGTCGCCGTCGATCCAGAACCGCCAGGGCGTGTCCTTGGCCGTGGAGATCCCCGTCCGGGGCCCTGACCTGATCGCGGCGGGTTCGGCCGGGCGCCCCTCCAGCAGGACGACCGACCCGGCCGGCCAGCCGGTCAGCGGGTGGGCAGGGCCGTGGCCGTCCAGGTGACGCAGCGCCTCCCGGGAGCCCTCCCAGATCGCGTCGATGCCGTTGTGTTCGCGCAGCAGCCCGAGCGCCACCGCCAGCCGTGCCGGGCCGCGGGCCAGGTCCCGGTCGGCCACCGCCTTGCCGCCCGAGCGGCGTGACCTGGCCACCTTGCCGCCCGCCACCACCTCGCCGGCCCGCAACAGCACCGCCGCCCCGTGGCCGTCCGGCAGGCAGACCAGGTTGGCGCAGAAGTGCATGCCGTAGGTGAAGTAGACGTACAGGTGGCCGGGCGGGCCGAACATCACCGCGTTGCGGGGCGTCCTGCCCCGATAGGTGTGGGCCGCCGGATCCTCGCCCGGCCCGCCGTACGCCTCGACCTCCGTCAGCCGCACGGCGACGTCGCCGTGCACGAGCACGCGCCCGAGCAGGTCGGGCGCGACCTCGTGCGACGGCCTGTCGAGGAAGGCGCGCGGCAGCGGCGCCGAGCTCAGGATCCCGCCGCCCATGCCGCCTGGGCGTCGACGGCCTCGCCCAGCGCCACGAGCTGGTCGCGGACCCGGTCGGGGGCGGTGCCGCCGTGGGCCTTGCGGGCGGCCAGGGCGCCCGGCACGTTCAGCACGTCGCGCACGTCGGGCGTGAGGTGCGGTGAGACCTTGGCCAGCTCGTCGTCGGAGAGGTCGCCGAGGTCCTTGTCGTTGACCTGGCACCACACCACCAGGTGCCCCACGGCCTCGTGCGCCTCGCGGAACGGCACGCCGCGGCGCACCAGCAGCTCGGCCAGGTCGGTGGCGAGCGCGAACCCGTCGGGGGCGGAGGCCTCCATGCGGGCGGTGTTGACCCGCATCGTGGCGACCAGGCCGGCCATCGCGGGCAGGACCAGCAGCAGCGTGTCGACCGAGTCGAAGACGGGCTCCTTGTCCTCCTGCAGGTCGCGGTTGTAGGTGAGCGGCAGGCCCTTCAGCGTCGTCAGCAGCGCCATGAGGTTGCCGATGAGGCGGCCGGACTTGCCGCGGGCCAGCTCGGCCACGTCGGGGTTCTTCTTCTGGGGCATGATCGACGACCCGGTGGAGTAGGCGTCGTCCATCTCGATCCAGCGGAACTCCTGCGAGGCCCACAGGACGATCTCCTCGCCCAGCCGCGACAGGTGCATACCGATCATGGCCGCGGCGAACAGGAACTCGGCGGCGAAGTCGCGGTCGGAGACGGCGTCCATCGAGTTGGGCGCCGCCGCGGAGAAGCCGAGCTCCTGGGCGACCGCCTGCGGGTCGAGCGGCAGCGAGGAGCCGGCCAGCGCGCCGGCGCCGAGCGGCGAGATCGCGGCGCGCTTGTCCCAGTCGGTGAGCCGGTCGATGTCGCGGGTGAAGGCGTGCACGTGCGCGAGCAGCTGGTGGCCGAACGAGACCGGCTGCGCGTGCTGCAGGTGGGTCATGCCGGGCGCCGCCGTCTCGGCGTGCTGCTCGGCCTGGGCCATCAGCGCCGTCTCCAGCTCGACCAGGCGGGAGACGATCGTACGGGCGTGGTCGCGGAGGTAGAGGCGCAGGTCGGTGGCGATCTGGTCGTTGCGGCTGCGGCCGGCGCGCAGCTTGCCGCCCAGCGAGCCGAGCCGCTCCAGCAGGCCGCGCTCCAGGGCGGTGTGCACGTCCTCGTCGGCGACCGTCGGCCGGAACTCGCCCGCCTTGCAGGCGCGCTCCAGGTCGTCGAGCGCGCCGATCATGCGCTCGAGCTCGTCGGCGCCGAGCAGACCCGCCCTGTGCAGCACGCGGGCGTGCGCCCTGGACGCGGCCAGGTCGTACGGCACCAGCCGCCAGTCGAAGTGCACGCTCACCGACAGCCGGGTCAGCGCGTCGGACGGGCCACCTTCGAAGCGCCCGCCCCACAGCCGCATCGGCTTGCCATCACTCACCAGTGTCTCCTCAGCGTTCCCCAGCAGGTTCTCCGCGACCATAGTGCACCTCAGCCGTGCTTGGCGTCGCGCGCCGCGGCGATCTTGGAGGGCAGGCTGAAGAGCTGGACGAAACCCTTGGCCAGGGACTGGTCGAAGGTGTCGCCGGTGTCGTAGGTGGCGAGCGAGAAGTCGTACAGCGACTGCTCGGAGCGCCGGCCGGTGACGGTGGCCTTGCCGCCGTGCAGCGTCATGCGGATGTCGCCGGAGACGTACTTCTGGGCGTCGGCGATGAGCGCGTCGAGCGCGTTCTTGAGCGGCGAGAACCACAGGCCGTCGTAGACGAGCTCGCTCCAGCGCTGGTCGACGCTCCGCTTGAAGCGGGCCAGGTCGCGCTCGACGGTGACGTTCTCCAGCTCCATGTGCGCGGCGATCAGCGCGATGGCGCCGGGCGCCTCGTAGATCTCGCGGGACTTGATGCCGACGAGCCGGTCCTCCACCATGTCGATGCGGCCGACGCCCTGGGCGCCCGCGCGCCTGTTGAGCTCGTCGATGATCTGGTATGGGGTGAGCGCGCGGCCGTCGACCTTGACCGGGACGCCCTGCTCGAAGGTGATGACGACCTCGTCGGGCTCGCGCGGGACCGACGGGTCGGCGGTGTAGGAGTAGACGTCCTCGGTCGGGCCGTTCCAGATGTCCTCGAGGAAGCCGGTCTCGACGGCGCGGCCCCACAGGTTCTGGTCGATCGAGAACGGGTTCTTCTTGGTGGTCTCGATCGGCAGGCCCTTCTGCTCGGCGAACTCGATCGCCTTGTCGCGGGTCCAGGCGTAGTCGCGGGCCGGGGCGACGACCTTGAGGTCGGGCGCGAGCGCGGCCAGGCCGGCCTCGAACCGGACCTGGTCGTTGCCCTTGCCGGTGCAGCCGTGGGAGACGATCGTGCCGCCGAACTGCTTGGCCGCGGTCACCAGGTGCTTGACGATGAGCGGCCGCGACAGCGAGGACAGCAGCGGGTAGCGGTCCATGTAGAGGGCGTTGGCCTGGAGCGCGGGCACGCAGAAGTCGGCCGCGAACTCCTCCTTGGCGTCCACCACCACGGACTCGACCGCGCCGCAGTCCATGGCGCGCTTCTGGATGACCTCCATGTCCTCGCCGCCCTGGCCGAGGTCCACCGCGACGGCGACGACCTCGGCGTTCATCTTCTCCGCGAGGAACGGGATGGCGACGGACGTGTCGAGGCCGCCCGAGAACGCTAGAACTACTCTCTCCGTCATTTTCTTGCTCTCCATTTGCTTAAAGTCTGATATTTGCGTGCGGAAAGCCCACCGAGGTGGGCTAGGTACGTCGGTCCGCCATCTTCAGCAGGGCCTCGGCCACGGCCTGGCCGCCCTGCGGATCGCGGCTGATGACCAGGATCGTGTCGTCGCCCGCGACCGTGCCGAGGATGGACTCCCAGTCGGCGTGGTCGATGGCCGAGGCGAAGAACTGGGCGGCGCCCGGCGGTGTCCTGACGATCACCAGGTTGGCCGACGCGTCGGCGCTCACCAGCAGTTCCTCGGCGATGCGGTGCAGCCGGGCGGCAGGCGACTCGCCGGTGCCGAGTCGCGCCAGCGGGATCCGGCCGCCGCCCTCGCCGGGCAGCGCGTAGACCAGGGAGCCGTCCTCGGCCCGCAGCTTGAGCGCGCCGAGCTCGTCGAGGTCGCGCGAGAGCGTGGCCTGGGTGACCTCGACACCGCTCTCGGCCAGCAGCTTGGCCAGCTCGGGCTGGGAGCGGACGGGCTGGCGCTGCAGCAGGTCGGTGATCTTCGCCTGGCGCGCCACCTTGGTCATCGGGATGGTCATGTCCGGCTCACCAGCCAGTGCAGCAGCGCCTTCTGGGCGTGCAGCCGGTTCTCCGCCTGGTCCCAGACGACACTGCGCGGGCCGTCGAGCACGTCTTCGGTGATCTCGTAACCGCGGTAGGCGGGCAGGCAGTGCAGCACGATCGCGTCGTCGGCGGCGTACTCCATGAGCTCGGCGTTGACCTGGTAGGGCATGAGCGTCGCCACCCGCTCCTCCTTGCCGTCCTGGCCCATCGACACCCAGGTGTCGGCGGCCACGATGTGCGCGCCCTGGACGGCCGCGACCGGGTCCGACAGCGAGACCACCGAGCCGCCGGTCGTCGCGGCGATGGCCGCGGCCCGGTCGAGGACGACGGCGTCCGGCTGGTAGCCGACCGGGGCGGCGACGCGCACGTGCATCCCCGCGGTGGCGCCGCCGAGCAGGTAGGAGTGGGCCATGTTGTTGGCGCCGTCGCCGACGTAGGTGAAGGTCAGCCCCGCCGTCTGGCCGAACCTCTCTCGGACCGTCTGCAGGTCGGCGAGGATCTGGCAGGGGTGGAAGTCGTCGGTCAGCGCGTTGACCACGGGCACGGCCGAGTGCGCCGCCATGGCCTCGATCAGCTCCTGGCCGGTGGTCCGCCAGACGATGGCGGCGACCAGCCGGTCCAGCACCCGCGCGAGGTCCTCGACGGGCTCGCCCCGGCCCATCAGCGTCGAGACGCCGTCGACGACCAGCGGCAGGCCGCCGAGCTCGCCGATGCCGGCGTGGAAGGAGATCCGGGTCCTGGCCGAGGGCTTGTCGAACAGCACCGCCACCGTCTTGGGGCCCTCGAACGGCCGGTAACCGAACCGGTCCTTCTTCATCGCCTCGGCCAGGTCGAGCACCTCGGCCTGCTCCGCGGGCGAGAGGTCGTCGTCGCGCAGGAAGTGCCTGGTCACTTGGCCGCCTCCGTAAGGATCTTCGGGAACGCGGCCACGAACGCGTCGATCTGCTCGGCCGTCACGACCAGCGGGGGCGCGACCCGCACGGTGTCCGGCTGCAGGGCGTTGACCAGGAAGCCGGCCTCGGCGGCGGCCTGCTGCATCTTGCCGGAGACCGGCTCCGCGAGCACGGCGCCCAGCCACAGGCCGCGCCCGCGCACGCCCTTCAGCAGCGGGTGGTCCACCGCCTCCAGCCCGGCGCGCAGCCGCGCGCCGACCGACCGCACGTGGTCGAGGTCCACATGGTCGAGCACGGCCAGCGCCGCCGCGCACGAGACCGGGTTGCCGCCGAACGTGGAGCCGTGGTCGCCCTTGTCGAAGAGCGTGCCCGCGTCTCCGAAGCCGACGCACGCGCCGATCGGCATGCCGCCGCCCAGCCCCTTGGCCAGCGTGAGGATGTCGGGCGTGACGCCGTCGGCCTGGTGGGCGAACCAGTGGCCGGTGCGGCCGATCGCCGACTGGATCTCGTCGGCCACCAGCAGGGCGCCGGTCGCGTCGCAGATCTCGCGGGCAGCCGCCAGGTAGCCGTCGGGCGGCGGGACCACGCCGGCCTCACCCTGGGTGGGCTCGAGGAAGACCGCGACGCACTCGCCGGTGACGGCTTCCTTGAGGGCGTCCGCGTCACCGTAGGGGACGAACCGGACGTCCGTCGGGAAGGGCCCGAACTGGTCGCGGATCGACGCCTTGCCGGTCAGCGACAGGGCGCCCAGGGTGCGGCCGTGGAAGCCGTTCTCGGCGGCGACGAAGTAGCTGCGGCCGGTGCGCCCGCCGTACTTGAGCGCGAGCTTGAGGGCGGCCTCGTTGGCCTCGGTGCCGGAGTTGGCGAAGAAGACCCGGCCGGGCGCCTTGAGCAGGTGCAGCAGCTTCTCGGCGAGCAGCACCTCGGGCTCGTGCAGGAACAGGTTGCTGGTGTGCGCGAGCGTCGCCACCTGTTTGGAGACCGCCTCGACCAGCGCCGGGTGGGCGTGGCCGAGCGAGCTGACCGCGATGCCGCCGATGAAGTCGAGGTAGGGCTTGCCGTCGACGTCCCACACGCGGGTGCCCTCGCCCCTGGCCAGCGCGATGGGCGGGACGCCGTAGTTGGGCATGAATGCCTGCTCGAACCTGTCGTAGAGGCTCATGACGGCATCACCATGGTTCCGATTCCTTCGTTGGTGAAGATTTCCAGCAGCAGCGAGTGGGGCACCCGGCCGTCGAGCACGTGCGCCTGCGGGACACCGCCCTGGACCGCGGTGAGGCAGGCCTCCATCTTGGGCACCATGCCGCTCGACAGGCTGGGCATGTGCCGCTCCAGCTCCGCCGCGTCCAGCTTGTCGATCACGTCGGTGTCGTCGGGCCAGTTGGCGTACAGGCCCTCGACGTCGGTGAGGACGACCAGTTTCTGCGCCCGCAGCGCCACGGCCAGGGCGGCGGCTGCGGTGTCGGCGTTCACGTTGAAGATCTCCCCGTCGACGCCGCGCGCCACGCTGGAGACCACGGGAATGCGACCGTCGGCGATCAGCGCCTGGACCGCGCCCGGCTCGACCTTGACGATCTCGCCGACCTGGCCGATGTCGACCGGGCTGCCGTCGACCATGGCGCTCTTGCGCTCGGCGGTGAACAGGTGGGCGTCCTCGCCCGACAGGCCGACCGCGAACGGACCGTGCCGGTTGACCAGGCCGACGATGTCGCGGTTGACCTGGCCGACCAGCACCATCCTGACGACTTTCATGGCCTCCGGGGTGGTGACGCGCAGGCCTGCCGTGAAGGTCGACTCGATGCCGAGCCTGTCGAGGTGCTCGCTGATCTGCGGACCGCCGCCGTGCACGACGACCGGCCTGAGGCCGGCGTAGCGCAGGAAGACGATGTCCTCGGCGAAGCCCTGCTTGAGGGCCTCGTCGGTCATCGCGTTGCCGCCGTACTTGATCACGACCGTCGCGCCGTGGAAACGCTCCAGCCAGGGCAGCGCCTCGATCAGCGCGCCCGCCTTCGCGTGTGCGGTGCCGGTCCTCATGAGGAGTACGCCGAGTTCTCGCGCACGTAGTCGGCCGTCAGGTCGGTGGTGTGCACGGTCGCCGTGTGCGGGCCGGCCGACAGGTCGACGGTGATCGTCACGTCGCGGGGGCGCATGTCCACCTTGGACCGGTCGTCGCCGACGGCGCCGGCGCGGCAGATCCAGATGCCGTTGATCGCCACGTTCAGCCGGTCGGGCTCGAACTCGGCGTCGGTGGTGCCGACGGCGGACAGCACCCGGCCCCAGTTGGGGTCCTCGCCGTGGATGGCGCACTTGAGGAGGTTGGAGCGGGCGACGGCGCGGCCCACCTTGACGGCGTCGTCCTCGGAGGCGGCGCCGACCACCTCGATGGCGATGGCCTTGGTGGCGCCTTCGGCGTCGATGAGGAGCTGCCTGGCGAGGTCGGCGCAGACCTCGGTGACCTTCTGCTCGAACTCCGAGATTTCAGGCTTGGTCCCGGAGGCGCCGCTCGACAGCAGCAGGACCGTGTCGTTGGTCGACATGCAGCCGTCGGTGTCGAGCCGGTCGAACGTCTGCGCGGTGGCCCTGCGCAGCACCGTGTCGAGCTCCTCGGCGGTGAGGTCGGCGTCGGTGGTGATGACGCAGAGCATGGTGGCCAGGCCCGGAGCGAGCATGCCCGCGCCTTTGGCCATGCCGCCCACCATGTAGCCGTCGCCGCGCTTGAAGGAGATCTTGGAGACGGTGTCGGTGGTGCGGATCGCGTCGGCCGCGGCCAGGCCGCCGTCGCGGGACAGCTGCGAGGCCGCCAGCTCCACACCGGGCAGCAGCGCGTCCATCGGCAGCCGCTCGCCGATCAGGCCGGTCGAGCAGACCGCGATCTCGCCCGCGGAGTCCGCGAGTGCCTCGGCCGCCTTCTCAGCGGTGGCGTGCGTGTCCTGGAAGCCGTCCGGACCGGTGCAGGCGTTGGCGCCGCCGGAGTTGAGCACGACCGCTCGCAGCCGCCCGCCGCCCAGGACCTGCTGCGACCACAGCACCGGGGCGGCCTTCACGCGGTTGACGGTGAAGACTCCGGCGGCGGCGCGGCTCGGGCCGTCGTTGACGACGAGGGCCAGGTCACGAGAGCCGCCAGCCTTGATACCGGCGGCGACGCCCGCGGCCCTGAAGCCGAGGGGGGCGGTCACGCTCATGCGCCCTCCTCCGCCGGCCGCACGTGCTTGCTGGATGGTTCGCTGCGCTGTGTCACGGAGCAACTCCTGTCAGGGGAAGGCCGAGCTCTTCCGGCAGGCCGAGGGCGAGGTTGGCGCTCTGGATCGCGCCTCCGGCCGTGCCCTTGGTGAGGTTGTCGATGGCGATGACGGCGACCACGCGGCCGGCGCGCTCGTCGAGCGTCACCTGCACGGCGGCGGTGTTGGCGCCGTAGGTCATCGCGGTGGCGGGCCAGGTGCCCTCGGGCAGCAGGTGCACGAACGGCTCGGCCTTGAGCGCCGCCTCGTAGGCCGCCCTGATCGCCTTCCCGGTGACGCCGGGTTTGGCGGGGGCAGAGCAGGTGGCCAGGATGCCGCGGCTCATCGGGGCGAGTGTCGGGGTGAACGACACCCGCACCGGCACGCCCGCGGCGAGGCTGAGGCCCTGCTCCATCTCCGGCGTGTGGCGGTGCACCCCGCCCACGCCGTAGGCGCTGACCGAGCCCATGACCTCGCTGCCGAGCAGGTTGGGCTTGAGCGACCTGCCCGCGCCGCTGGTGCCGCTGGCGGCGACGACGACCACGTCCGGCTCGGCCAGGCCGTGCGCGAACGCGGGCAGAAGTGCCAGCAGGACGGAGGTCGGATAGCAGCCGGGCACCGCGATGCGGGTGGCGCCGCGGAGCACCTCGCGCTGGCCGGGCAGCTCCGGCAGGCCGTAGGGCCAGGTGCCGGCGTGCTCGCCGCCGTAGAACTCCTGCCAGGCGGCGGGGTCGGCGAGCCGGTGGTCGGCGCCGCAGTCGACGACGAGCGTATCGGCGCCGAGCCGGGCGGCCACGGCGGCCGAGTGGCCGTGCGGCAGGGCCAGGAAGACCACGTCATGGCCGCCGAGCGCGTCGGTGGTGGTCTCCTCGATGATCCGGTCGGCGAGCTGCGGCAGGTGGGGCTGGTGGGCGCCGAGCGCGCTGCCGGCGCTGGAGGCCGCGGTGAGCGCGCCTACCTCCAGCTCGGGATGGCCGAGCAGGAGGCGGAGCAGCTCGCCGCCCGCGTAGCCGCTGGCTCCGGCGATCGCCGCTCTCATCTGACCCCCTGCATGTTCATGCACCCGTACTCATGCTCTTGCTGTTAAAGATGATGCACTCCAAGGGATGAACATGCAAGCCAGAACTGCCCGTGTGTCCGAATCCCGAGACGATGCCGAAGAGATGACGAAACGCCCACAAGCCATGTAACCGCTCGTGAAGAACGGTCTAGCGCTACGTACCTACCGGTCGGTACTGTGATTTATCCGAACAGCCGTACACTGCGGGAGTTCTGCGTAATGACCCTTTCGCACGCCCAGGCCCAAGCCCAGCTCACCGGTCCTGGCCAGCTTTTCGAGATCGAGGAGATCGGCGACACCGGGATACGGACGTGGAAGCACGCCCCTGCCCACTTCCGCGCCCTGCTCGAGATCAGCAGGTTCCACGGCGACAAGGTCTTCCTGGTCTACGAGGACGAGCACATCACCTTCGAGGACCACTTCCGCCGCGTCGCGACCCTGGCCAACCGCCTGGTCGAGGAGTACGGCGTGAGCAAGGGCGACCGGGTGGCCGTCGCCATGCGCAACTACCCGGAGTGGTCGATCGCCTTCTCCGCCGCACTCGTCTGCGGAGCCATCGCCGTGCCGCTCAACGCCTGGTGGACCGAGCCCGAGCTGGCCTACGGGGTGAGCGACTCAGGGGCCAAGGTGCTCATCGCCGACGGCGAGCGCGCCGCCAAGCTCCTGGGCACCGGCGTCCCGCTGATCGTGGCCAGGGGCGAGGCCCCGGAGGGCGCGCGGACGTTCGAGGAGGTGCTGGGCGAGATCACGGCCGACGTGACGCTGCCCGAGGTGGAGCTCTCCCCCGGCGACCCGGCCACCATCTTCTACACCTCGGGCACCACCGGTAACCCCAAGGGGGCGCTCGGCAGTCACCGCAACCTGGGCCAGTCGCCGATGACGGTCGCCTACGGGCTCATGCGCGCCGTGACGATGGCGGGCAAGGACTACGCCGAGGCGGCCGCGGTGCGCAGGGTGACGCTCCTGACCGTGCCGCTGTTCCACGTCACCGGCTGCTTCTCCGCGCTGACCACCACCATGTTCAGCGGCGGCGGCCTGGTGCTGATGTACAAGTGGGACCCCGAGCAGGCGCTGAAGCTGATCGAGCGGGAGCGGATCACGGCGATGATCGGCGTGCCGACCAACGCCTGGCAGCTCATGTCGCATCCGGACTTCGGCAACTACGACCTGTCGTCGCTGACCACCCTCGGATACGGCGGAGCGCCGGCCCCGCCCAAACTCCTGGAGCGCATCACGGAGAACCTGCCGAACCGGGCGCCCTCCAACGGCTACGGCATGACAGAGACGACCGCTCTGGCCATCGGCAACGGCGGCGCCGACTATCAGGCCAGACCCGACAGCATCGGCCGCCCCACGGCCGTGGTGGACGTGCGCGTGGTCGACCCGATGGGCAACGAGCTCCCGCCGGGCGAGGTGGGAGAGCTGTGCGTGCGCGGCCCGAACGTCATCCTGGGCTACTGGAACAAGCCCCAGGCCACCGCCGAGACGTTCGTGAACAACTGGCTGCACACCGGCGACCTGGCCAAGATCGACGAGGAGGGCTTCGTCTACATCGTCGACCGGGCCAAGGACATGGTCATCAGGGGCGGCGAGAACGTCTACTGCGCCGAGGTGGAGGCCGCCCTGTTCGAGCATCCGGCGGTCGACGACGTGGCCGTGATCGGCGTCCCGCACGACGAGCTCGGCGAGGAGGTGGGCGCGGTCGTCCGGCTCGCTCCGGGCGCCACGGCGAGCGCGGAGGGGCTGCAGGAGTTCCTCACCGGCCGCATCGCCAAGTTCAAGATCCCCACGCACGTCTGGTTCCGCGACACGGAGCTCCCCCGCAACCCGGGCGGCAAGATCCTCAAGACGCACCTGCGCAGGGAGGTCCTGGGCGCCTGACGCGCCACGGTCCGCGCCACGGTCCGCGCCACGGTCCGCGCCACGGTCCGCGCGACGTCCGCTCCGGCGGACGGGCGCGGGCCGTGTGCTTTCTCCCCGGGGGTACGGGCCCCGGCCGGCGACTACCTAGGTAATGCGGATATAGGTAGTGATATAGGGATTTATCACCTGATGCTGCGGCCACCTGTGAAGGCACGCTGGAGGGTCTGAGCTGCTCATCAGGATCGGGGAAAAAAATCATGTGTCAGCATCAGCCGCCGTGTCCGCCCGCGGACGCCGCGGATCACGAAGCCGCCCGTCTGGTGGCGTACCACCCGGAGCAGGGCTGGGGCCTGCTCTGCAACGGGGTGGTGTGCTTCGACGACGCCGGCGAGCTGTTGCCCGACGGGGTGCCCGTCGACGCGTCGGGGGGCGCCGCGTGACCACGTTCTTCGACAAGCTCATCGCCACGGTGCACGAGAAACCCGCCGGCCAGGCGTCATGGACGTTCCCGCCCGAGGCCGCCTCCGTGCCCCGGGCCCGCCACCGGGCCCGCGCGCAGGTGGGCCGCTGGGGCTTTCACGACCAGGCCGAGGTCGTCGAGCTGCTCGTCAGCGAGTTGGTCACCAACGCGCTGCGGCACGGGCGCGGCGGCATCCGGCTCGGCCTGACGTTCGAGGACGGGCTGCTGCGCTGCGAGGTCGAGGACGAGGCCGTCAAGCCGCCCAGCGTCCGCCCGGTGCGCGCGGACGACACGCAGGGGCGCGGGCTGCACCTGGTCGACATGCTCGCCTGCTGCTGGGGCAGCGACGTCACCGCTCGGGGGAAGACGGTCTGGTTCGAGCTCGCGGTGCCCGTACGCGAGCGGGTCTGGGCCGCCGTCGGCGTGCCGGCTTCCGAGGCGTACTGAGCAGCGGTCAGGCCAGATCCCCCGGCGAGGTTCTCGCCTTGCCCAAACGTCGTTGAACCCGCCTTGACCTGCCCTCCCGCATCCATCCAGCAGGGCGGGCATAACGTGATTAATGGAGCGCCCCTGGCACGAAGGATCAAAACCTGCGGTGATAGCGAGCCCCTCCCGGCGGCACCGGACGAGCACGCTGCCGGCGGAGGTCACGAGTTTCGTCGGACGTCGGCACGAGGTGGCCGAGGTCAAGCAGTTCCTGTGCACGTCACGTACGGTGACGCTGACCGGCGCCGGCGGGGTCGGCAAGACCAGGCTCGCCCTGCGTGCGGGCGCGGAGGTCGGGCGCGCGTTCAGGGACGGCGTGTGGCTGGCGGAGCTGGCGGCACTGGACGGCCCCGGCATGCTCGCCCAGTCCGTGGCCGAAGCCCTGGAGATCCGGGACCGTTCGGCCTCCTCACCCCTGCGCGTGCTCACCGAACACCTGCGCGACAAGCAGGCGCTGCTGATCCTGGACAACTGCGAGCACCTGGTCGAGGAGTGCGCCGTACTGGCGGAGACGCTGATGCGCGCGGCCCCGGAGCTGCGCATCCTGGCCACGAGCCGCCAGGCGCTCGGCATCGCGGGCGAGCAGGCGCTGACCGTGCCGGCACTGCCGCTGCCCGCCTTCGGCGAGTCCCGCGGGTCACTCGACGCGCTCCTGCGCTCCGACGCGGTGCGGCTGTTCGCCGAGCGCGCCCGCGCCGTCCTGCCGACGTTCGCCGTCACCGAGGAGAACCGGGACGCCGTGGCTGCCATCTGCCGTCGCGTCGACGGCCTGCCGCTCGCGATCGAGCTGGCGGCCGCCCGGCTCCGCGCCCTGTCGGCCCAGCAGCTCCTGGACCGGCTGGACGACCGGTTCCGCCTGCTCACCGCAGGGTCGCGGGCCGTGCTCCCGCGCCATCAGACGCTGCGCGCGCTCATCGACTGGAGCTACGCCCTGTGCTCGGACAGCGAACGGCTGCTGTGGGAGCGCGCCTCGGTGTTCGCGGACACCTTCGACCTGGCCGCGGCCGAGGCGGTCCTCGCGGGCGACGGCATCGCCCGCGAGGAGGTCGTCGACCTGGTGATCGGGCTGGTGGACAAGTCCATCCTGACCCGGGAGGACCACCAGCAGAACGTGCGCTACCGGATGCTCGACACGATCCGCCAGTACGGCCGCGATCGGCTCACCGCCTCCGGCCAGGAGGCCGCGCTCCGACGGCGGCATCGCGACCACTACCGCGATCTGGCCGCACGGGCACGCGCGGAGCTGTTCGGGCCCGCGCAGGTGACCTGGTTCACCCTGCTGAACCTGGAGCACGCCAACCTGCGCACCGCGCTGGAAAGCGCCTTCGGCGAGCCCGACGGGATCACCGACGGCCTCGGCATGACCACCGACCTGCTCTATCACTGGATCACGAGCTACTACCTCGGCGAGGGGCGGAGCTGGTTCGACCGGGGGCTGGCCGCCGACAGCGAGCCGAGCGACGTCCGCGCCCGCGCACTGTGGGCCGGTAGCTGGCTGGCCGTCATCCAGGGCGACATCCCCGCGGCCACCGCGATGCTGGAGGAGAGCCGCCGCATCGGCGAGTCGCTGGAGGACGAGTCGATCCTCGGCTACGTCGCACTCTTCTCCGGGATGGTCGCCATGTCCGGCGGGCACGCCCAAAGCGCGATCAAGCTGTACGAGGACGCCCTGGCCAGGCTCTGCGGCACGCAGGACCCGGTGGGTGAGGCCCTGTCGCTGATCCGGCTGTCTCTGGCGCACTCCTTCCTCGACGACTCCTCGCTCGCCATCCGTCTCGCCGAGGAGTGCCTGTCCGTGTGCGACGCCCACGGTGAAGGCTGGCACCGCGCGTACACGATGATGGCGCTGGGCGTCGAAGTGTGGCTGCACGGGGACGTGGAGCGCGCGGCCGAGCTGGAGAAGCAGAGCCTGACCTTCAACCGGTCGCTCGGCGACACGCTGGGCGTCGGCGTGAACCTCGAGGTGCTGGCGTGGATCGCCGCCACTCAGGAGCGGTGGGAGCGGGCGGCCCGCCTGCTGGGCAGCCTCAGGACGGTCTGGCGGTCCGTCGGCGCCCCGCTGGGCGGGTACGGGCACCTGGCCGGCTACCACGACGACTGCGAGCGGCGTACCCGCGAGGCCTTGGGCGAGCACGCCTTCGCCGCCGCCGTCAGGCAGGGCTCCCGGCTTCCGTACGACGAGTCGCTCGCCTACGGCCTGGAGGAAGAGCCCGCCGCGGAGGATGGGCCGGCGGAGCCGGCGCCGCTCACCCCGCGGGAGACGGAGATCGCCCAGCTCGTCGCCCAGGGGATGACGAACAAGGAGATCGCGGCGTCCCTGGTGATCGCCCAGCGGACCGCCGAAGGCCACATCGAGCACATCCTGTCCAAGCTGGGTTTCCACTCCCGCGCCCAGATCGCCGTGTGGGTGGGTGAGCGGGCCAGGGCCACCGACGAGGCACAGTAGTCAGGCGCTGTAGGGGTCCTGCCCCGACCGGATGCGACTGGCCATGGACTTGAGCGCTTCCAGCGCGGTCAGGTAGGTCATCGGGCCGAAGGAGACGCGGGCGACGCCCACCGCGGCGAGCCTGCCCAGGTCCATGCCGGGCAGACAGGTGACGTTGATTGGTCCGGGGATGGCCTTGACCAGCTCGGCGATCACCTCTTCCGAAGGGGCGAGTATGGGGAAGACGCAGTCGGCGCCGGCCTCCAGATAGCGGCGGCCACGTTCGGCCACCTCCTCGACCGTGGCGGAACCGGTCAGGAACAGGTCGATCCGGGCGTTGATCACCAGGTCCGGGCTCGCCGTCCGGAGCGCGGCGATGCGCTCCGCCTGCGTGCCGGCGTCGAGGAGTCCTCCTGCGCGCTGGTCGGTGTCCTCGATGTTGAACCCGGCCGCGCCGATGGCGGTGAGCCGTTCGACGAGCTCCCCGGGCGGCAGGCCGTAGCCGGCTTCGGCGTCGACGGTCACCGGTACGTCCACGGCCCGGATGACCCGGGCGGCGGCGTCGAACATCTCGCCGACGGGCGCGCCCTCGTGGTCGTCGTACCCCAGCATGGCGGAGATCGACGCGCTGGCGGTCGCCAGGGCTGGGTAGCCCACCTCGGCGACGACGGAGGCGCTGGCCGCATCCCACACGTTCGGCAGGATCAGCGGGTCGCCGGGCCGGTGCAGGTCGCGAAGCAGATCGGTACGGGCGTTGGACATGGCCGTTTCCTCATCCTTGGGTGGGAGCCGTCGCTATGAGGACTCAACAACTCCTCCGTTCGTGACGATATGACGATGTGATCCCCGACACAGAGATCGAGTCACGCGTCTCGCAGCGAGCTCGATGGCCTGCCGGCAGCACCAGCGTCGGTTTCCAGGCGAGCCGCCCGAACGGCGACACCGCGCTTCCGTCCGGATGCGCCTGCGCCTGACAGCCGGCGGCTCGTCTCCGCCCCCGCCGATCATCCGACTCGATCCCAGGGGATGGCCTCGATCCGCTCGATGTTCTCCTCGCCCCACGCCCCGAGCGATGCCATCGCGGTGTTGAGCGAGTGGCCGAACTCGGTGAGCGAGTACTCCACCTTGGGAGGGACCTGGTGATAGACCTCACGATGCAGCAGCCCGGTGGCCTCCATCTCCCGAAGCTGCAGGATCAGCACCCGCTCGCTGATGCCGGGGACCGCCCGCCGCAGCTCCCCGAAGCGCACGGGGCCATCCTGGAGCGCGAAAAGGATCAGCCCCTTCCACTTGCCTCCCATGACGGCGATGGCAGCGTCGAGCCCGCAGGTGAACGTCCGCTTCTTTGTCATCCACCAATACTTACATTTTTGTCAGTACCCGACAAAATTGTCGGTACTTGAGTAAATGTCTGTGCCGACCCAGCATGGAGAACCGGCCGCACCAAGCCCCCAGCGGCATCGAAGGCGGCACGCTCACCTCTTCTTCTTTCTCTCTGTGACTGGAGTACGCACGTGACTGAGAATCACCCGACGCCGGTGACCGTCATCGGACTGGGCTCGATGGGCGCGGCACTGGCCGAGGCCTTCGTCCAGGCCGGCCACCCGACCACCGTCTGGAACAGGACCGCCGCCAAGGCCGCACCCCTGATCGCCATGGGGGCCGGGCACGCGGAGGCCATCGAGGACGCGGTGGCGGCAAGTCCGCTGATCATCACCTGTCTGACCACTTTCGAGGACACTCGACTGGCGCTGGAGCCGGCCGTCAAGTCGCTACCTGGGCGGGCTCTTGTCACGCTGAACAGCGGCTCCCCCGTCGGCGCCCGGGACACGGCCGCCTGGGCCGTCGGCCACGGCGCCCGGTTCCTGGCCGGGGCCGTCAAGAACGTGCCCTCGGCCGTGGGAGCGCCGGACACCCTGCTGTACTACAGCGGTGACAAGACCGTCTTCGAGGAGTTCGAGACGACCTTGAAGGTGCTGGGAGGCGATACCGTGCACCTCGGCGAGGAGACCGATCTCGCCGCCCTGTACGAGATGGCCGTGGGCGCCATCCTGCTGCCCGCGCTGGTCGGTTTCTTCCAGGGCGCCGCCGCCGTCCAGGCGCGCGGGCTCGAGGCGAACTCGATGGTGCGGTTCGCCGGCAAGTGGCTGGACATGATCAAGTCTCTGCTGCCGGTCTACGCCAAGGAGATCGACAGCGGAGACTATGCCGATGCCGCCTCCTCCGTGAACCTCTTTCTCGCCGGGGCGGCCCACGACGAGGCTCTGGCCAAGGAGACGAACGTCGACACGGCCTGGCTCGCCCCCTTGCACGACCTGGTGAGGCGGGCGGCTGAGGCGGGCCACGGCGACGACAGCATCTCGGCACTCACCGAAGTGCTCAGAAAGCCGGCCCGACAGGCATGAGCGGGACGAGGCCTGACCGTCCGCTCGAAGAACAGGACGGGGTGCCGCTCCGGGGTCATCGCGCGCGGGAGGCCGGGGGCGCGGTTCCGGAGGTGATGGTCCACGGGATGTCTTGGTTGTTCGGTCGGCCGGGGTTCAGTGCGACATGAGCGCAGCGGCGCCCCTGGTCCCGCAGAGGGTTCGTGACGGACGTGATGCCGAGCCGTTGGCCGGCCGGCGAAGCATCCCAGCCGAGGTAGGCAACCTCCGGGTGAGTCTCCCGAAGGGCCTGGTGGGCTCCCAGGGCGAGTTCGTCGCTCATGGCGATGACGAGCGCATCGGGGGTGAGCTGGGGGGCGAGTTCGCGCGCCGCCTCGACGCCATCTCGCTGAGCGTTGCGAGCGACGACGGCGATCGGTGTACTCGTCCAGCTGAGCCCGGCCTGTTCGACGGCAGTGCGGTAACCGCGCAGACGGGCGTCGGTGACGGGAAACGGTGCGCGTGGCGGCAGATCTGCGCCGATCGTCACCATGTGCTCGCGGTCGCGATCGAGAGGGAATGAGATCACTACGGGCGTCCGGCCTTCGCGGAGCCCCTGGGAGGCGATTGCGAGGGCGGCACCGTAGTCGTCCTGGGTGACACACGCGATCCCCTGGCGTGGTGGACCGCCCTGGATGACAGCGGGGCGAGGGTCGCCGGCGACCGCCGCCAGCACCGGATCGTCCTCTGCGGTGGTCCACAACACGAAGCCGTCGACTGCCGCGGACAGGACACGATCGGCGTCGGCGGCGTCGCCCCGCGTGGGGATGAACGTGAGGCCCTGGCCTTCTTCGACGCAGACCTCAGCGACCCCGGCCAGGAACTGTGCCGCTTGGGGATCGTCGAATGCGTAGGCCAGGTGCTCGCTGAAGACCACCCCGATCTGTTGCGTTCGACCGGATTTCAGCGCGCGGCCCACGGCGTCGGGGCGATACCCCAGCTCGCCGGCCGCGCGGTGCACGCGGTCGCGGGTGGCGGCCGCGACGCGGGCAGGCCGGGTGAAGGCGTAGGAGGCGGTCATGGGTGACACCCCCGCACGAGCCGCCACATCCTTCAGCGTCACGCGTCTGCGGTCAGTCGGCACGGGGACCATCCTACTTGTGTAGCGTTACACATATGTCGACCGTGATCGCTTGCCCCGCCAGGATGTTCCGTGCGGCGCCGTTCCTCGGCTTCGCCGGGTTCGGCGCCTTCTGGGGGGTGTGGGGCGCCTCCCTTCCCCTGCTGCGAGCCCAGGCCGGTGTGAGCGATGCGCACTTCGGCGTCGCGCTGCTCCTCGTGGCCGCCGGTGCTCTGCCCGCCATGCTGCTGACCGGGCGGCTCGTCGACGCGCTCGGGCTGCGGGTCGCCGGAGCACTGCTCGCATTGCTGGGCGTCATGGGCGTCGTGCTTTCCTTCGCCTCGGTGAGCTATGCCGCGTTGTGCGTCGGCGTCCTCGCGGTGGGAGCCAGTTCGGGAGCGGCCGATGTGGCGATCAACACGCTGGCGGCGACGGCCGAGAAGAGGACTGGACGCCCCGTCGTGGCCCGTTCGCACGCGGCGTTCTCCGCCACGGTCGCGGTCTCGAGCCTGGGCGCCGGCGCGCTCACCGCGATGACGGACAGCCTGCCGGCGGCCTTCGCCGCGGCTGCCGTGGTCGTCGTGGCTCTCGGTCTGGCCGTCATCGCCGCGACTAAGCAGGACGCTGTCGCACCAGGGAGCCGGGATGCGCCGACGCACGCCGGTCGCGCGTCCTGGCGGGTCGCCCTGCTCGTCATCGGTGCGATCGGCGCGCTGGCGTTCGCGTCGGAGAACGCCTATCAGACCTGGGCTGCCGTGCTGCTGACCGACGCGTTCACCGCCTCGCCGGCGCTGGCCGCCGTCGCGCCGGCGGCGTTCGCCACGACGGCCGCACTGGCCCGCCTCGCCACGGCCACGATCACGTTACGCAGCCCGATCGCCACGCTGGTCGTGGCAAGCATGATCGCCACGGCCGGAGGCGTCTTGACGGCGTTCGCATCAACGCTGCCGCTCGCGCTGGTGGGCATCGTCGCCGCCGCCGTGGGCACCTCGGCGCTCTTTCCCACCCTGCTGTCCTACGGTCTTCGCCCCGTCCCCGACGCGTCCCGGGGACGAGCCACGTCCACCATCTCCACGGTCGCCTACCTCGGCTACCTCGCCGGACCGGCATATTTCGGCCTGCTCGCCGACGCCACCGGGGTGCAGAAGGCGTTTCTCGGCATCGCCGCCCTGACCGCCGGACTCCTGGCGACGATCCCGGCACTGTCAGCACTCAAGCGAGCAGGGGCCGTCCGTTCCCTCGACGAGACGCCGCACTCGATCCGCACCTGAGCGGCCCGTACGGCCCTTGTTCCGGTCGGCGGGGATGCGGCTGGACGCTCGCCATTACCTCGCGCGTAATCGCGCCGCCTATGCGTCCGGTGACACCTTTGGGCTGTCGGAAAGAACGCCTGAAGGAGATGCGAGATGAGCACTCTCACCGTTGCCACCACTGATCGCGCGAGGTTCCTGCGCCTCGTCCTGGCCCTCGACGCCGCCGTCACGGGGGTCAACGGGCTGGTCTACCTCGCCGGCGCCGGTCTGGTCACCGAGCTGCTCGGTCCCGGGGCCGGCCTGCTGCGCGGGATCGGGATCTTCCTGCTCGTGTACGGCGCGGGGGTCGGTCTCCTGGCGGCCCGCGGCACCGTCAGCCAGGCGGCCACCCGGGCGGTCATCGGGCTGAACATCGCCTGGGCGCTCGGCAGCGTCGCCGCGGTCGTCACCGGGGCACTGGAGTTCACCACGATCGGCGCGGTGTGGGCCGTCGCACAGGCGCTCGTGGTCGCGGTCTTCGCCGAGCTGCAGATCATGGGCCTGCGCCGGCTCCGCTGACCCGCCGTACAACACTTCGCGCGAAATATCCTGAGAAAGGACGAAAATCATGAGCAACCTCGTCGACCGCTACATCGCCGTCTGGAACGAGACCGACGCCGACGCCCGCGCCAAGGCCGTCGCCGGTCTGTGGACCGAGGACGCCACTTACACCGACCCGCTGGCCGACGTGGCCGGGCACGCCGGGATCGCCGCGGTGATCGAGGGAGCGCAGGGCATGTTCCCCGGCTTCGTCTTCGCCCCCGGCGAGGTCTACGACGCCCACCACGACATCGCCCGCTTCACCTGGCACCTCGGCCCGGCGGGCGGGGAGCCCGTGGTCGTCGGGTTCGACGTGGTGGAGCTGGCCGGGGACGGCAGGATCAGCAAGGTGCTGGGCTTCCTGGACAAGGTCCCCGCCGCCTGACCCGAACCCCCGCCCGAGGCCCCCGGCACGCCGGGGGCTTTCGCGTGCGCCCGGGCCTGGCCGTCCGAAAACCGTTTGCGGCGCCCGGGGCCGCCCGTGACAATCGGCCCCGTGCCCAACCTGCTCAGATCGCTGCTCGGCCATCTCGCGCTGGACGTGAGCCCGCTGCGCGACTCGCGCGACTTCCGGCTGCTCATGGTGTCAGGGGTCGTGACCATGTTCGGCACGTTCATCACCATGGTGGCGGTGCCTTACCAGATGTGGGAGCTGACCGGCTCCTATGTGGCGGTCGGGCTGATGAGCCTGGCGGAGTTCGTGCCCATGGTGGTCTGCGGGCTGTGGGGCGGGGCGATCGCGGACGCGCTGGACCGGCGCAAGATCATCCTGCTGAGCGAGGTCGGACTGACGATCACCTCGGCGCTGCTCATGGTCAACGCGATGCTGCCCGATCCGCAGGTCTGGGTGCTGTACGTGGTGGGCGCGCTGGCGATGGGCATCACCTGCCTGCAGCGGCCCAGCATGGAGTCGCTGATTCCGCAGGTCGTCAAGCACGAGCAGCTCGGCGCGGCGGCGGTGCTGACGAGCCTGCGCTGGAACTTCGGCGCGATCGCCGCCCCGGCGCTGGGCGGCCTGCTGGTGGCCACGCTCGGCCCGGCCTTCGCCTACGGGCTCGACACCGTCAGCTTCGTACTGTCACTGCTGCTGCTGTGGCGGATCAACGCCAGGCCGCCGGCCGAGGGCGCCGCGGCCGCCTCGCTGAAGTCGCTGGTCGAAGGCGTGCGCTACGCCGTGGGCCGCAAGGATCTGGTCGGGACCTACCTGGTCGACGTCGCCGCGATGGTGTTCGCCATGTCGACGTCGCTGTTCCCCGGGCTGGCCGAGGAGTACGGCGCGCTGGAGGCGGTCGGCCTGCTGTATTCGGCGGGCGCCGTGGGCTCCCTGGTGGCCTCGCTGACCGGCGGCTGGACCGCCCGCGTGCACCGGCACGGCCTGGGCGTGGCCGTGGCGGCGGCGCTGTGGGGCGTGGCGGTGGCACTGGCCGGGCTGGTCCCGAACTTCTGGGTGATGTTCGCCTGCCTGGCGCTGGCGGGCGCGGCCGACATGGTGAGCGGCATCTTCAGGATGACCATGTGGAACCAGACGATCCCCAACGAGATGCGGGGCAGGCTGGCAGGCATCGAGCTGCTCTCCTACTCCACCGGCCCGATGCTGGGCAACACCAGGGCGTCGCTGATGGAGCGGCTCGGCGGGCCCCGGCTCTCGCTGGCGGCCGGCGGCCTGCTGTGCGTCGCCGCCGTCGCCGCCCTGGCCGCCGCACTGCCGCGGTTTCGCCGGTACGACTCGCGTACCGACGAGCACGCGCTGGCCGAGCGCGCCCGCCGCGCCGAGCGGCCGGCCGCCGAGCCGGTCTAGCCGGCTGACGCCCGACGCGCCGTGGGCGACCTCGCCGTACGCCACCGGCTCCCTGCGTTACGTCACGCGCTGATCGTGGACGGCCAGTGGTGGCTCTACTACGAGACGGCCCGCGCCGACGGCGCCTACGACCTCCGCCTCACCAGATGTCCCGCACCAGGTGTTTGACCTGCGGTCATGGACTGGTCAGACAGAAGTCTGTAAAGATCTCACGTGACACCCTAATGTCCTCGTTCATCACGAAGATCTGAAAGGTACGCGAAGAACACATGCGGGTCGCACACGTGCTTGTCACGGCTTTGATGGCATCAGCCCTGGTCACCTCCCCTGCTCACGCCTCCGGCAAGCCGCCGGAGTTCCCGGCGGAGGTGTACGGCGGAGCATGGCCGGCAGGCCACGTACAGGGCATCGCGGTGGACGAGAAGAAGGGGTTCATGTACTTCTCCTTCACCAACCTCCTCGTCAAGACCGACCTGACCGGCCGCCCCGTGGGCTCCGTCACCGGCTTCACCGGCCACCTCGGCGACCTCGACTTCAACGCCAAGGACGGGCGCGTCTACGGCTCCCTGGAGTACAAGGACGCGCAGGCCTTCTACATCGCCATCTTCGACGTCGACCGCATCACCAGCCTCGACATGGACGCCGAGACCTCCAACGTGGTGACCGCCGTCTACCTCAAGGAGGTCGTCGCCGACTACAGCGCCGACATGAACGGCGACGGCAAGTTCGACGGCAACATCGGCAACACCCCCGACCACCGCTACGGCTGCAGCGGCATCGACGGCGTCGCCTTCGGCCCCGAGTTCGGCAGGCGCCACGGCAAGCAGAAGCTGACCGTCGCCTACGGCGTCTACTCCAACACCAGCCGTCAGGACAACGACCACCAGGTCCTCCTGCAGTACGACATCACCAAGTGGCGCCAGTTCGAGCGCCCCCTCACCCAGGCCGACCCCCACACCGCCGGTCCCGAGCGCCCCGACGGCAAGTACTTCGTCTACACGGGCAACACGACCTACGGTGTGCAGAACCTGGAGTACGACGGCTACACCGGCAAGTGGTTCATGGCCGCCTACAAGGGCGTCAAGCCGCAGTTCCCCAACTACTCGTTCTTCATGGTCGACGGCTCCCAGCGTCCGGTCCAGGGCACCATCAAGGGCCAGCCGCAGCCTGAGCAGGGCAAGCTCCTCTCCCTCGTGCCCGAGGGACTGCACCACCCGGAGTCCGGCGTCTGGGGCTGGGAGTTCGGCGGCCAGTACGGCCTGACCTCGCTGGACGACGGCCGCTACTACGTGACCCAGGACGGCAAGATCGTCGAGGACGGCGTGACCAAGCAGACCGCCCACTCCAGGCTCCACCGCTGGACCGGCCAGGCGCCCGCCCCCTTCGAACGCATCCAGTAACGACCGCCCCTCCCCGGCTCACCCCCACCCGGCACGCCCTCACTCCGGCACGGCCACCGCGACACGCCGTGCCGGAGTCACGGCCGGCCACACGGCCACGAAGGCACCGTCGCCGCCCGGGTGGAGATTGCCCCTTCAACAAGACGCCGTCACCCCTGTCCGCCCGGCGGGTCGTCAGCCTGCCGGGCCTTCCGTCACCCCTTGGCGGAGAACACCTTCAAGGCTTCGGCGTCGGAGTAGGTCGCCGTGATGTAGGTGGCCGCCCACGCCTCGATGCCGTCGAAGCCGCTCTCGGCGAGGAGCCGCTCGCTCACCCGATCGGCGTCGAGGAGGGTGCGCCGCAGGGTGACGCCGCCCGACTCGCCGTCGAGCAACGCCCAGTGCGCGCCCGCCGTGCCGTACGGCATGCCGACGGAGCCGGGGTTGACCACGAGCGTGCGGTCGGCGAGGCGCAGGAAGGGCATGTGGGTGTTGCCCAGCACGACGGTGTCGGCGCTCTCTCCCTTGAGCACCTCGGCCCAGCGCTCCAGCGGGCTGTCGACGAGGATCATCTCCTCGTCGCTTCGCGGTGTCGCGTGCACGAACAGCGTCGTCCCCAACCGTTCCAGGTCGAGCACCTGCCGGTCAGGCAGCGAGGCGAGCAGCTCGACCTGCTCGGGCCGGAGCTGATGGCCCGCCCACTCCGAGACCGGCAGCACGCCGGGCTTGCCCGAGGCCACCTCCACCAGCTCTCTGTCGGCGTTGCCGCGCAGCCACAGCGCCCGCTCCCCCAAGGAGGCCAGCACGTCGAGTGTCTCGACGGGCAGCGGCCCGGAAGCCATGTCACCCGTGAGCACGATCAGGTCGGCCCCGGCCACCTCCGGCTCGGCGAGCACGGCTTCGAGCGCGGGAAGCACTCCATGGATGTCGGAGAGAACGGCGACGCGCATGCCATCACTCTCGCATCATCGGCCGGCTTTCGCACTGGTGTTCGCGCCTGACGAACACCAGCCGCCACGTGACGACGCCCGCGCCTCAGCCCTGCTCGCGCCAGCCGGCATACCGCTCGACCAGCTCGTCCACCTTGGCCAAGCCGCCCTCGTCGAGCCCTTCGGCCACGACCAGCCACTGCGCGTCCTCGGCGTCGTCCTCCCCCGCCAGCGTCTCCCGGACCACCCGCGGCACCCCGAGCCCCGGAAACCACTCGGCCAGCGTCTCGGCGACCTCCTCGGCATCGTCCCGCTCACCGAACACGAGTAGCTGCCTCATAGAGCCGCATTCTGCCATTCACCGCTCCCCGTGCAGGCGCCGGCACGCGTCCGTTCACAGACGTGCGCGTCACAGGTGGCTGCGACGCCAGAATCCTCGCTGCCCGATTGGGCCTCCCGGAAGGCTTCGCGGCAGAAGATCTCGATCGCATGCCGCATCTACCCGCGCACACCGAGTTGATCGACGGGAGCTTGGCGTTCGTAGGTCCGCAAGCGTCATCGAAGTGGTCTCACCCGAGTCCAGGTCGCGCGACCGCAAGCCGCAGCTTTACGTCGAAGCGGGGATCCCCCACTTCTGGCGCGTAGAGAGCGGCTCAGGCAGGCCGGTGGTCCACGGCCACGAGCTCCGACCCGCCGAGCTCCCCTACGTCCCCACGGGCCGCGACCTGGTCAAAGCGAACCTGCCGTTCGACATCGACCACCGCCGAGCAGAGAAAAGGGCTGGTACGGGATCCGTACCAGCCTTCTGCTTCCCCGTCAGCCGCTGCGCAGATGGGCCCCGAGGCGGTCGGCGGCCAGTGCCACGGCGGCGTCGCGGGCCGCGGTCGTCTCCTCGACCGTCAGCGTGCGGTCCGGCGCGCGGAAGCGAAGCGTGTAGGCGAGGGACTTGTTGCCCTGCCCCACCTGCTCGCCCGTGTAGACGTCGAACAGCCGGATGGACTCCAGCAGCTCGCCCGCGCCGTCGCGCAGCGCCGCCTCCACGTCGGCCACCGGTGTGAAGTCGGGCACGATCAGGGCCACGTCCTGGGTCGCGACCGGATAGGGGGAGATGGGCGGCGCCTGGACCGGGCCCGGCAGGGCCGCCTCCAGCCGCGTCAGGTCGAGCTCCATCGCGGCCGTGCGCGGCGGCAGGCCGTAGGCCTCGACGACCCGGGGGTGGAGCTCGCCGGCGTGGCCGACGAGCGTGTCGCCGACGTAGAGGGCGGCGCACCGGCCGGGGTGCCAGGGCTCGTGCTGGTCGGCGTTGATCGACAGCTCGAGCCCCGCCTCGCCCGCGACCAGGCGTGCGGCCTGCACCGCGTCGGCCCAGGAGGCCTGCCGGCCGGCGCCCCACCAGCCGGATCGTTCGAACTCGCCGGCGAGGACGACCGCGGCCCGTGTCGGCTGGCTGGGCAGCGCCGCCTCGATCGTGGCCAGTTCCTCCGCCGTCGGCCTGCGTTCGACACCGAGCACCGGCGCGGTCGCGGGGGCATCCTCGCGAGGCCGGTAAACAGCTCCGGTCTCGAACAGCGCCACGTCGGTGAAGCCGCGCCCGACGTTGCGCACCAGGATCTTGAGCAGCCCCGGCAGCAGCGTCGTGCGCATCAGCGGCTCGTCCTCGGCCAGCGGGTTGGCCAGCCGCATGGCCCGGCGGCGCGCGTCGTCGGCGGGCAGCTGCAGGTGGTCGAAGTCGTCGGCGCTGATGAACGGGTAGGCGAGCACCTCGACGTACCCGGCCTCGGAGAGCGCGCGGCCGGCCCGCCGGCGCAGCCGCTGCCCGTCGGTGAGCCCGGCGCCGGCGGGGGCCTTGGGCAGCACCGACGGCAGGTTCTCGTAGCCCTCCAGCCTGATGACCTCTTCGGCCAGGTCGCTGGGGTCGGTGAGGTCGGGCCGCCACGACGGCGGCGTCACCGTGATCATGTCGTCGCCGGTGACGGCCAGCCTGGCCGCCAGCTCGCCGCCGGTGATGACGCCGGTCGGGTCCACGCCGCCGGTGCGCACGGCGGGGTCGTCGCCGTCGACGACGGTGCAGCCGACCTGCTCCAGCCGCCGTACGACGGCCTCCTTGGAGTAGGGGATGCCGGCCACGTCACCCGGGTGGCCGGCCGGGATCGCGATGCGGGCCGGCTGGACGTCCACCTGGGCATGGGTGACCCCGGGCAGCACGGTGGCGCCGCCCAGCTCCGCCAGCAGCTGCACCGCCCGCCACGACGCGACGAGCGGCAGCTCCCTGTCGACGCCGCGCTCGAACCGCTTGGACGCCTCCGACACGAGGTTGTGCCTGCGGGACTCGCGGGAGATGCCGGTCGCCGAGAAGTGCGCGGCCTCGATCACGATGTCGGTCGAGCCGGCGGAGATCTCCGTCTCCAGGCCGCCCATGGTGCCCGCCATCGAGATCGGGCCCGTCTCGTCGGTGATCAGGATGTCGTCGGGGTCGAGGTCGCGCACGACGTGGTCGAGCGTCTCCAGCCGCTCTCCCGGCTCGGCCCTGCGCACGACGATCCCGCCGGTGAGCTTGGCGGTGTCGAAGGCGTGCAGCGGCTGGCCGAGCTCCAGCATCAGATAGTTGGTGATGTCGACGGCCAGCGACACCGGGCGCATCCCGGCGCGGGTGAGGCGCACGCGCATCCACAGCGGGCTCTGCGCGTCGGGGTCGAAGCCGCGGACCTGACGCAGCACGAACCTGTCGCACGCGGTCGGGTCGGCGATCGAGGCGGGCCACGAGGGCTGCGTCTCCTGCGGCGGCTCGACGGCGGCGGGGTCGCGGAACGGCACGCCGAACGCGGTGGCGGCCTCGCGGGCCACTCCCCTGATCGACAGCGCGTAGCCGATGTCGGGGGTGATCTCCAGCTCGATGACGTCGTCGCGCAGGCCGAGCAGCTCGACCACGTCGGCGCCGACGGGTGTGCCGGACGGCAGCACCATGATGCCGGCGTGGTCGTCGCCCAGGCCGAGCTCGCGCTCGGAGCAGATCATGCCCTCGGACAGGCGGCCGTAGGTCTTGCGCGCGCCCACCTCGAACCCGCCGGGCAGCACGCCGCCCGGCAGCACGACCGGCACCCGGTCGCCCACGGCGAAGTTGGTGGCGCCGCAGACGATCTCGCGCGGCGCGGCCTCACCCACCTCGACCTTGCAGTGCCGGATGGGCTTCTTGAACCCGGTCAGCTCCTCGATCTCCAGCACCTCACCGACCACGACGTTCTTGACGTCGTAGCCGTGGGAGGTGATGGACTCCAGCTTGAGGCCGGCCGCGGTGAGCTTGTCGGCCACCTCGTGCGCGGTGACCGCCGGGAGATCGACATACTCCCGCAGCCAGGTAAGCGGGACCTTCATCAGATCTCCATTCCGAACGGGAGCGTGAAGCGCACGTCTCCCTCGATCATGTCGCGCATGTCCTCGGCGTTGTGGCGGAACATCAGCGTCCGCTCGATGCCCATGCCGAACGCGAACCCGGAGTAAACAGACGGGTCGACGCCGCAGGCGATGAGCACGCGCGGGTTGACCATGCCGCAGCCGCCCCACTCGATCCAGCCCTCGCTCTTGCAGGTGCGGCACGGCGGGTTGCCGGGGACGGCCGAGGCTCCGCGGCAGACGAAGCACTTGAGGTCCATCTCGGCCGACGGCTCGGTGAACGGGAAGTAGTTGGGCCGGAAGCGGGTGGTGATGCCCTCGCCGAACATGACCTCGGCGAACCGGTCGAGCGTGCCCTTGAGGTGGGCCATGGTCAGGCCCTTGTCGACGGCCAGGCCCTCGGTCTGGTGGAAGACCGGGGTGTGGGTGGCGTCGAGCTCGTCGGTGCGGAAGGTCTTGCCCGGCGAGATCACGTACACCGGCAGCTCGCGCTCGAGCAGCGCGCGGATCTGCACCGGCGAGGTCTGCGTGCGCAGCACCATGCCCGACTGCGTGGACCCGACGAAGAACGTGTCGTGGTCGGAGCGGGCCGGGTGGTCCGTGGCGATGTTGAGCGCGTCGAAGTTGAACCATTCGCCTTCGAGCTCGGGCCCTTCGGCCATCTCGTAGCCCATCGCGACGAAGGCGTCGGCGATGCGCTCCTGCAGCGTGGTCAGCGGGTGGCGGGCGCCGCGCGGCCGCCGGTCCCAGGGCAGTGTGACGTCGACGGTCTCCTCGACGAGCACGCGGGCGTCGCGTTCGGCCTCCAGCTCGGCCTGCCGGGCGGCGAGCGCCTCGTTGATCGCCTTGCGGGCGCTGCCGACGCGCTTGCCGGCCTCGGCACGGGCGGCCGGAGGCAGGGCGCCGATCTCGCGGTTGGCCAGCGCGATGGGCGAGCGGTCACCGGCGTGCGCCAGCCTGGCCTGCTTGAGTGCGTCGAGGCTGTCGGCCGCCTTGATGGCCGCGAGGGCGTCGGCCTCCATGCGGGACACCTCGTCGGCGTGCAGCGGTGTGACCTCGACGGGGTCGTAGTCAGACAAGAGTGAGCTCCGTATTCAGGGCTTGAGCGGAAAAGTCTAGTGGGGCCCGGACGGCCCAGCCCACCGGTCCTGCTCTACGCGAAGTCAGGCGTGCCGGTGGGCATGGTAAATCGGAACTCCGCCCCGCCCTCGGGCGCCTGCTGCACGGTGATGGTGCCGCCATGGGCTTCGACCAGCCCCTTGACGATGAACAGGCCGAGGCCGGTGCCGCCTCGCCTGCGGCTGTTGCCCCGCCAGAACTGCCTGAAGACGCGCGGGGCCACCTCGGGCTTGACGCCCTCGCCCTGGTCGCGCACCGACACGGCAACTCCCCATCCCACGGATTCGATCTCTATTGTCACGGTGCCACGCCCATGGCGCAGCGCATTTTCCACCAGGTTAGCCAGGATTTGGTCCATCTTGTCCTGGTCAAGCCACATCTCAGGGAGATCGTCGCCCACGATCAGGTGGAAACGGTCCTCCTGCTCGCCTGCCGCGACCCGGCCCGCGATGATCCGCCGCGCTCTGGCCGTCAGGTCGACGACCTGACGGTGCAGCTCCAGCCGGCCGGACTCGATCCGCGAGACGTCGAGCAGCTCGGTGATGAGCCGGGTGACGCGGTCGGCGTCGTTGTTGACGGTCTCGAGCATGACGCGCTTCTGCTCGTCGGTGAAGCGGGTCCACTTGGCGAGCAGCGTCGCGGTGAAGCCCTTGACGCTGGTCAGCGGCGAGCGCAGCTCGTGGGCGACCGTGGAGACCAGGTCGGCGCGGCTGCGCTCCAGCCGGGCGCGGGCGCCTCCGTCGCGCAGCGTGATCGCCACCCGCTCGACGTCGCCGCCCCGCTCGGGCTCGCGCACCAGCCTCGCCGCGACGTACAGCTCCTGTCCGCCCGGCAGGTGGAGCGGCCGCTCCGGCACTCTGGTGCGGGTGCGCAGGCCGCCCTCGGGGTCGAGGGCCTTCCACCACTCCCGGCCGTCGTTGTCGCGCAGCGGGAACACCTCGTTCATGTCCCTGCCGACGGCGCGCTCCATGGGGACGCCGGTGAGCCTTGAGGCGGCCCGGTTGACGGCGAGCACGCGGCCGAACCTGTCGGTCACGATCAGGCCGTCGGGAAGGTCGTCGATGGCTATCGTGCACGCGGCGGCCACTACTCGCCCGTCGGTGTCCTCGCCGTGCACGACCTCGCCTCCTCCGCCTACAAGGCCGACAATAGCGGGTTTCCCGTCGCCTAGGGCACTCGCTGAGCTCTCGCGGAGGAGTAAAGACACACCGCCGCGGCGGTGGCGAGGTTGAGGCTTTCGGCCTGTCCGTAGATGGGCACTCTGACCACGTCGTCGGCCTGTCCGAGCACCTCCTCCGGCAGCCCCCACGCCTCGTTGCCGAAGATCCACGCGGTGGGCCCCGACAGGTCCACGTCGTCGAGCGTGTGCTTGCCCGCGCCGTCCGCCGCGAGCACCCGCATGCCCCGCTCCCTGAGCAGGCCCACGGCCTGCGCCACCGGCGCGCCGACGACCACGGGCAGGTGGAACAGGCTGCCCGCGCTGGCTCGCACGCACTTGCCGTTGTACGGGTCGACGGAGGCGTCGGTGAAGACGACCGCGTCGGCGCCGGCGGCGTCGGCGGCCCTCATGACGGTGCCCGCGTTCCCCGGGTCACGCACGTGCGCCAGCAGGGCGACCAGTCGGGGTTCGGCCGGCAGGGCGTCGCCGAGCGGCACGTGCACCAGCCGGCAGACGGCCACCAGCCCCTGCGGGGTGACGGTCTGGGACAGCTCCGACATGACCTCGCCGCTGGCCCGGTGGACCGGCACGCCCTGGAGCGTGGCCGCGGTGACGAGTTCGGGATGGCGCAGCTCGGCCTCGGCGGTCGCGAACAGCTCCAGCGTCACGCCGTCGAGCTTGAGCGCCTCACGCACCGCCTGCGGCCCCTCGGCCAGGAACCTGCGGTCCTGCTCCCTGAAGGCGCGCTTGGTGAGCCTGCGCGCCGCCTTCACCCGCGGCGACCGCACGTTGGTCAGCTCGGTTCCGGCCATCACTCTCCCTGCTCGCGTGTACGGGATCCGTACGCTGCCCGTACAACATGGCAAAGGGCCCACCGTCAGGTGGGCCCCTTTTCGACTCATAAGCCCAGCCGGGCTCGTCTAACGCCTCAGCTCGCGGCCGGCGCGTTCACGTCGGCGGGCAGCGCCTTCTTGGCGGCCTCGACGAGCGTGGCGAAGGTCTGGCTGTCGTTGACCGCGAGGTCGGCCAGGATCTTGCGGTCCACCTCGATGTTGGCCAGTCGAAGGCCCTGGATCAGGCGGTTGTAGGTCATGCCGTTCTGGCGGGCAGCGGCGTTGATCCGCTGGATCCAGAGACGGCGGAAAGCGCCCTTGCGGTCCTTGCGGTCCCTGTAGGCGTAGGTCATCGAGTGGAGCATCTGCTCCTTGGCCTTGCGGTAGAGCCGCGACCGCTGACCGCGGTAACCGCTCGCCCGATCAAGGACGACCTTGCGCTTCTTCTTGGCGTTGAGCGCCCGCTTCACGCGTGCCATGATTCTTCTCCCCGGGGGTTCGCGCTACTTGGCGAGCAGTTTCTTGATCTTCTTGGAGTCGGCGTCGGAAAGGACGACCTCGTTCTTGAGACGGCGCGTCAGCGTAGACGACTTCCACTCGTTGTAGTGCGCGCGGCTGGCGCGGCGGCGCATGACCTTGCCGGAGCCGGTAAGCCGGAACCGCTTTTTCGCACCGCTGTGCGTCTTCATCTTCGGCATGTCGCCGTCTCTCCTCAATTCGCTCGTGCCGGTGGCCGGGTCGGTGCTGGGCCGACCCGGTCGCGGCGTCTTCGTCGGGCGGTGGCTGTTCGGGGTGCTCAGGAAGGCTAACCCGAACCGCGGGTCACGCTTCCTGTGCGGAAGGCTCCTCGCTGCCACTCTGTGCCTTGGCCGCCGCCTTCTCGGCCTTGGCCTCGGCTTTCTTCTTGTGCGGACCGATCACCATGATCATGTTACGGCCGTCCTGCTTGGGCTGGGACTCGACGAACCCGAGCTCCTGGACGTCCTCGGCCAGCCGCTGCAGAAGCCGGAAGCCGAGCTCCGGTCGGGACTGCTCGCGGCCACGGAACATGATCGTGACTTTGACCTTGTCTCCCGCCTTGAGGAACCGCACCACGTGACCCTTCTTGGTCTCGTAGTCGTGCGGGTCGATCTTCGGCCGGAGCTTGATCTCCTTGATGATCGTGTGCGCTTGATTCTTGCGCGCCTCGCGCGCCTTCATCGCGGACTCGTACTTGAATTTGCCGTAGTCCATGAGCTTGCACACGGGCGGTCGAGCCGTCGCCGCGACCTCGACGAGGTCAAGGTCGGCTTCCTGGGCGAGCTTCAGTGCGTCGTGAATGGACACGATGCCCACCTGCTCGCCGTTCGGGCCCACGAGGCGAACCTCGGGAACTCGGATACGCTCGTTGATGCGGGGCTCAGTGCTGATGGGGCCTCCTAGGTTTGCGATCCCTACGTGCTCGTCGTGCCGGAGAGCTTCCGCGAAACGCGAAAAGCCCCGCACGTTACGCATGCGGGGCCACTGAGCTCTTCGGCTTCGTGGCCTAAAGCTCCCCGGAGAAGTCCGGCGTGATCCTTTACCCGGCCACCTCTCGGCGACCCGGGTGGGAGGAGACCTCCGCTTGCGCGTCCAGCAGCCATGCCGGACCGATCAGAGAGCTACATTACCACAACCACGAGACTTCCTCGAATCATCCCCGCTGGCCAGAGTCCTCGGCAGAACCTGGTTGGTCACCGGTCAGCCCGTTCGACCGGCTCGCCTGATGATCTCCGCCTCGCCGGCGGCGCGCATGGCCTCCACCGGCACGTCCGACCGGCCTGTCATCAGCTCCACCTGCCGCACGGCCTGGTGCAGCAGCATCGCGTACCCCCCGACCACCGTGCCGCCCGCGGCCCGCACGGCCGCCGCCGCCCGCGTCGGCCAGGGAGAGTAGACCACGTCGAAGAGCGCGGGGACCCGCGCCAGCCGACTCGCGTACGCGTCGGCGCCGCCGGCCGGCAGCGTGGACACCACGAGATCGGCGTGCGCCACCGCGTCGATCTTGTCGAACGTGCGCACCGCCAGCGACACGCCGAGCCGCTCGGCCGCCTTCGCCGTCTCCCCCGCCCTCGCGGGATCCCGCACGATCAGGGTCGCGGCGAACAGCCCCTGGTCGCGCAGCGCCGCGAGCGCGGAGCAGGCCGTGGCGCCGCCGCCCAGCACGGTCGCCGACCGCGGGGCGGGCACCCCGGCTTCGGCCAGCGCCTGCTTGATGCCGTACACGTCGGTGTTCTCGCCGTGCGCCGCGCCGTCGCCGAAGATCACCGTGTTGACGCCCCCCACCTCGACGGCCCGCGCGGAGACGGTGTCGAGCAAGGGCAGCACGGCGCGCTTGAGCGGCATCGTGAGCGACAGGCCCGCCCAAGTGCCGGCCTGGTCAGGCCCCTCGCCCCGCACCGGCCGCATCCCGCGCAACAGCGCGGGCAGCGCGGCCTCGTCGCACTCGAACGCCTCGTAGCTCCACCCGGCCAGCCCCATCTCGCAATAGGCCGCCCGGTGCAGGAACGGCGAGAGCGAGTGGGCGATCGGCGAGCCCAGCACCGCCGCGCGCATCCTCCGTCAGCCGCCGTTCTTCTCGAACTCGGCCAGCAGAGCCTGGCGCTCCGCCTCGGTGGTGGCGAACTTGGTGACCTTGCTCTTGGGATCGGTGGCGACGAAGTACAGCCAGGGACCCTTGGCCGGATTCAGCGCCGCCTCGATCGCGTCGTCGCCTGGGTTGGCGATGGGACCGGGCGGCAGGCCGAGGTGCTTGTAGGTGTTGTACGGGGACTTGATCTCCAGCTCGGCGTGGGTGGCCGTGGTCCGGTAGCGCTTCCACGCGTACATCACCGTGCTGTCCATCGACAGCGTCATCTGGGGCTCGTGGCCGAGCCGGTTGTAGATGACCCGGGCGATCTTCGGCATGTCCTCGTGGCGTCCCGCCTCGGCCTGGATGATGCTGGCGATCGTGACGATCTCATGGGCTGTGTAGCCGAGGCTCTTGGCGCTGCCCTCCAGGTCGACCTTCTCCGCCGTCTGGTTGAACCGCTCGATCATCCGCGTCAGCATGTCGGCCGGCGTGGACTTCGGCTGGAAGTCGTAGGTGGCGGGGAAGGCGTAGCCCTCGATCTTGCCCTTGGCGTATGACGGCAGGCCGAGGTCTCTGGCGTTCTTGGCCGCGGCCTCGAACTCCTTGCGCTCCAGACCGGTCTGCTCGGCGAGCTTGGTGAAGGTGTCGGACATGCGCAGCCCCTCCGGCAGCCGCACCTCCAGCAGCATCCGCTTCTTCGGGTCGAGCAGCTTCACCGCGTCGGCCGCGGCCATCTGCTTGCGCAGCTTGTAGGAGCCGGGCTGGAGCGAGGCGCTCTTGCCTGCGCTGCCGATCGCGTTGGTGAAGGCTCTGGCGCTGGCCACGACCCCCTTGCTCTCCAGCTGCTGGGCCACGTCGGAGGCGCTCTGACCGTCCTTGATCTCGATGATGACCTCGCCCGTGCCCTGGCCGGTGTAGTCGTCGGGCACGAGAGCGTCGCTGACCCACAGATAGCCGTAGTAGCCGCCGCCGCCGATGATGCCGGCCAGGATGATGAAGGCCAGCAGCGGGGCGAGCAGGCCGCCGCGGTTGCGGCGCCTGCGCCGCCTGCGGCTGCCGCCGCGCTTGCCGGAGCCTCTGGTGCGGCGTCCGCCCCGGCCGTCGTCGTCCTCGGCGCCGAGGAGGAAATCCATGTCGAGATCGTTCATAGCTGAGCTGGCCAATCTCCCGGTACGGCGAACCCGGCGTCGATTGGATGCACCGGGCGGTGGGGGGGCACCGAGCGGACGAGGGGGGCGCGCCGGACACGGCGTGACGGCCGGCAAGGGTCACTGTGTGTAGCCATGCTAAGGGACGGAAAGAGAGTGTATGTCCCGGGTCGGGAGAGCCGCACGGGGGCAGCGGTGAACTCCCGCGGGGCGGGAAGCGGCCCGGCGAGCATCAGTTCGTCCCGAGGTTGTCGTCCAACTCTTTCCGGTATCTCACGAACTCGCTCTCTTTGTTGGTGAATTTGGTGATTCTATGCACCGGATCCGTCGTAACAAACCAGCGCCAGTCACCCTTTGCCGGGTACAACGCCGCCATCAGTGCCTTCTCTCCGGGGCTGGAGATCGGCGCTGGCGGCAGCCCCTTCTGGGCGTGAGCGTCATGCGGCGAGCCCGGTTCGGTGTCACTGCGCGTGATTCTGAGCGCCCGCGTGCGGTCCAGCCTGAGCGGCAGGTCACGCCTGAGCCGGTTGTAGATCACTCTAGCGATCTTCGGAAAGTCCGGCTCCGAACCGGCCTGCACCTGGACGATGCTCGCCACCGTGACGGCCTCCAGCGGCGTCAGCCGCACCCGCTCCGCCCGCTCACGCAGGCGGAGCTGCCTGGCGGTGACGCCGAACCGCTCCACCATCGAAGCGAGCACATCCACTGCCGTGGCCCCCGGCTCGACCTCGTACGTCGCCGGGAACAGGAAGCCTTCCACGCCGGTGGCGTACTCCGGCAGCCCCACCAGGGCGGGGTCCACCCCGCGCAGCGCGTCCAGCGGCAGGCCGGACTGCGCGGCGACGCGCCGCAGGGTCTCCGCTGCCCGCAGCCCCTCGGGCACGGTGACCCGCCTGACGACGCGCGAGCCCGGCGCGAGCAGCAGGTCGAGCGCCGCCTCCGCGGCCATGCCCTTGCGCAGCCGGTAGTGTCCCGGCCGCAGGCTGGCGGCCATCGAGCGCTGCTCGGCCACGTTGACGAACGAACGCGCGCTCGCCACCACCCCGGCCCCGGCCAGCGCCGAGGCCACGTCGGTGGCGGTCGCCCCGGGCGCGATCCGCACGGTCACCGCCTCACCGCCGGCGCCCTCGAAGTCGTCGGGGTCCACGTACGGCTTGACCATGCCATACGCCCCCGCCCCCAGGGCGAGCGCGGAGGCGGTCAGCCCGAGAGCGAGCACCGCCGGCCGCCGCCGCGGGGGCAGGGTCGGGCTGGTGGAGCCGCGGATCATGAGGCGGGGCCGTCGGCCGCCTCGGCGGGCGGGTCGACGGGCCTGCCTGGCGGCCTGTCCGTGACGCGCTCGGAGTCGAGCGCGTCCTGCAGCAGCACAACTGCGGCCGCCTGGTCGATGACGCCGCGCTGTTTCTTGGCGCGCACGCCGCTCGCCCGCAGGCCCTGCTGGGCCGCGACCGTGGTGAGCCGCTCGTCGAACAGCCGGACCGGCGTGGGCGCGAGCCGCCCGGCGAGGAGGGTGGCGAACTCGCGCGCCAGCTCCGCCGCCTTGCCCTCCCGGCCGGACAGCGAGGTGGGCAGCCCCACCACCACCTCGATCGCCTCGTGCTCCTCGGCGATCTCGGCGATGCGGTCGAGATCGCCCTTGCCCCGCCTGACCGTCTCCACCGGCGTGGCCAGCGTCCCCGAGGGGTCGCTGCGCGCCACGCCGATGCGTACGGACCCGACGTCCACGCCAAGCCGCGAACCGAACCTCATGTCAGCCGAGCTGCTCCGTGACGGCCTGTTCGACCTGCCGCAACGCGTCGTCGATCGCCTCCGGGCGGGTCCCGCCGCCCTGCGCGACGTCGTCCTTGCCGCCACCGCCACCCCCCAGCGCCTTGGCGGCGACGCCGACCAGTCTCCCGGCCTTGAGCCCTCGCTCGCGTCCCGCCTCGTTCACCGCGGCAACCACCACGGGCCGGTCGGAGGGGACACCGGCGATCACCATCACCGCCGGTCGGTCGGCCGGGAACCTGCCCCGCACGTCAAGCGCGAGCTTACGCAGGTCGTCGGCGCTGGTGCCATCAGGCGCGCGGTGTGTCACCACGGAGACTCCCCGCAGGTCACGGGCCTGGGCAGCGAGCTCGCCCGCCACCTGGAGCACCTGAGCGGAGCGGAGCCTGTCAAGGTCCTTCTCGGCGGCGCGAAGCCGGGTGACGATTCCGTCGATGCGCTCGGGCAACTCCTCGCGGCGCGCCTTGAGCTGCTCGGTGAGCTGCGCGACCAGCAGGCTCTCGCGAGCCAGGAAGCGGAAGGCGTCGATGCCGACCAGCGCCTCGACGCGGCGCACGCCGGCGCCGACCGACTGCTCGCCGAGCACCTTGACCAGGCCGAGCTGGCCGGAGCTGTGCACGTGGGTGCCGCCGCACAGCTCACGGGAGTAGTCGCCGATCTCGACCACGCGGACCTCGTCGCCGTACTTCTCGCCGAACATCGCCAGCGCGCCCATCGCCCTGGCCTCGGCCTGCGTGGTGTAGAAGGCGTTGACCTTGAGGTCGTTGATCAGAACCGCGTTGACCTCGTCCTCGACGTCGCGCAGCACGCTCTGCGGGACCGCGCCCGCCGCGGTGAAGTCGAAGCGGAAGCGGCCCGGCGAGTTCTCCGAGCCCGCCTGCGCCGCCGACTCGCCCAGCGCGTTCTTGAAGCCGCGGTGGACCAGGTGGGTGGCGCTGTGGCTGCGCGAGATCGCGCGGCGGCGCTCCAGGTCGATCTCGGCGTGCGCCTCGTCGCCGACCTTGAGCTCGCCGGTGCGCACCTTGCCGCGGTGCACGACCAGGCCCGCGAGCGGCGTCTGCACGTCGACGATCTCCACCTCGGCGCCGCCGGTGCGGATCACGCCCTGGTCGGCGAGCTGGCCGCCGCCCTCGGCGTAGAACGGGGTGCGGCCGAGCACGACCTCGACCGTGCTGCCCGCGTCCGCCGCGGGGACCGGGACGCCGTCGACCAGGATGCCGACCACGCTGGTGTCGGACTCGATCTCGTCGTAGCCGAGGAACTCGACCTTGCCGGCCTTCTCCAGGAGCTGCCCGAAGACGGAGATGTCAGAGTTGCCGGTCTTCTTGGCCGCCGCGTCCGCCTTCGCCCGCTCCCGCTGCTCCTTCATCAGGCGGCGGAAGCCCTCTTCGTCGACCTTGAGCCCCTGCTCGGCCGCCATCTCGAGGGTGAGGTCGATCGGGAAGCCGTAGGTGTCGTGGAGCTGGAAGGCCTGTGCTCCGGACAGCGTGCCGGCCGACTTGCGCTTGGTCTCCTCGACCGCCACGTCGAAGATCGCGGTGCCGGTGCGGAGCGTGCCGAGGAACGACGACTCCTCGGCGTCGATGACCCCGTGGATCTGCGGCGCGTCGGCCTTGAGCTCGGGATACTGCTCGGACATCACGTTGATCGCGACTTCGGTCAGCGTGTGCATGTAGCGCTCGTCGCCGGAGCCGAGCAGGCGCAGGTTGCGCACGGAGCGGCGCAGGATGCGGCGCAGGACGTAGCCGCGGCCCTCGTTGCCGGGCATCACGCCGTCGGCGACCATCATGGTGCCGGTGCGGACGTGGTCGGCGATGACGCGCAGGCTGACGTCGGTGCGCGGGTCCTGGCCATAGCGGGTCTTGGTGAGCTCCGCCGCCTTGTCGAGGATCTTGTAGGTGGTGTCGATCTCGTAGATGTTGTCGACGCCCTGCAGGATCGCCGCCATGCGCTCCAGGCCCATGCCGGTGTCGATGTTCTTGCTCGGCAGCTCGCCCGCGATGTCGAAGTCGACCTTGCTGCGCACCTCGCTGAGCTGGTACTGCATGAAGACGAGGTTCCACACCTCGAGGTAGCGGTCCTCGTCGGCGATCGGCCCGCCCTCTCGGCCGTATTCGGGGCCGCGGTCGTAGTAGATCTCCGAACAGGGGCCGCCGGGGCCGGGCACGCCCATGTGCCAGTAGTTGTCCTCCAGGCCGCGGCGCTGGATCCGCTCGGCGGGCAGGCCGACCTTGTTGCGCCAGATGTCGTACGCCTCGTCGTCCTCCTGGTAGACCGTCGCCCAGAGCCGGTCCTCGGGGAAGCCGAAGCCGCCCTCGGACTCGGGCTTGGTGAGCAGCTCCCAGGCGAACGGGATCACCTCGGCCTTGAAGTAGTCGCCGAAGGAGAAGTTGCCGAGCATCTGGAAGAACGTGGCGTGCCGGGTGGTCTTGCCGACCTCTTCGATGTCGGGGGTGCGCACGCACTTCTGGGCGGTGGCCAGCCGTGACCCCGGAGGCTTGCGCTGCCCCAGGAAGTACGGCTTGAACGGCACCATACCCGCGTTGACCAGGAGAAGCGTTGGGTCCTCAGCGATCAGGCTGGCCGAGGGCACTACTTTGTGCCCACGCTCCTCGAAGAAGCGCAGGAAGCGGCGCGCGATCTCTGCCGACTCCATGGTGGCCATCCTTTGCGTTAGTCGTTGGTTTCAGCGTTGTCGAGGCCGAAGCGGGCCCGCAACTCGATTTCGCGGCCGGCGGCCTCGCCGAGCGCGTCAGATGTAAAGTCTCTCACCCGCGTGAGCATTCCCGCAGCTCCGCTGGCGGTCCTGCGGGCCACATGGGTGGGGTGGAGCGCCTGCAGCCGGCGCAGCACCCACAGGGCGACGAACGCGCCGAGCGACATGTAGAACAGCCGCCTGATCATCGGCGCCCCGCCCCGCGCGGCCGGCGGGCCTCGATGGCCCGGCGCACGCCGTAGGTGAGGGACGACACCTTGATCAGCGGCCCGGTGAAGACGGTCTGGGTCACGGCGCTGAGCTTGGCGGCGTGCCCGCTGACCTGCTTGACGTCCCTGGCGATGGCTTCCACCGCGACGAGCTGCCTGTTGGTCTCGTTGACGGTCACGCTCATGTCGTCGAGCAGCGGCGTCAGGCGGGCGTTGAGCTCGGAGACCGCCTTGGTGGTCTCGTTGAGCAGCCTGGCGAGCTTGACGAGCACCATGGCGAGAACGCAGACCAGGACTATCCAGCCCGTGGCGGCGATCAGACCGGCGACCTCTCCAGCGGTAAGCATCCGCTCATCTCCCTCATACGCTGGGCCGGAACGGCAAGACCCTATCGCGTCTCGGCGACAAGGTCGGTGATGCAGACGGCCTCGGTAAGGCCTCGACGCCGGCGGCGGCCCGCTCCCGGGCCGTCCCATCGGGGCGCGCGCCGCGCTGATCTCGGGGGTGACCAGGCGTTCGGTCGCCGCGGCCGGCGGTTCGGATCGCCTACGAATCGCCGGGAACGCGCCCGTACGCCCGGACGGGAACACGGCGGGAGCCCGCACCGCGCGGCGGGACGGCGGAGAACAGCGCGCCCGCCGGCGGCATCCGGTCCAGCCCGCCCAGCCCCTCCACGACGACGATCCCCGCGTCGAGCAGCGCCTGCCGCGCGCTCGGGGCGCCTCCGGCGGGAGCGGTGCCGTCCAGCGTGTCGGCGTCCGTGCCGACCAGGGCGGCCCCCCGATTCACCAACCAGGCGGCGCCCGCGGGCGTCAGCGGGGCGCCCTCCCGCGCGCCCGTGTGCAGCAGTACGGCGCGGCCGCGGACGTCGAACGCGGCCAGGGCGCCCCCGTTGCCGAAGGTGATCACCGCGTCGAACGAGGCCCGATGGTCGGTCATGGGGAAGGAGCTCCTCTTCGAGGACGAAACGGGTCAGGCGCCTCTGAGGAAGTCGCGGATCTTCGCCCAGCGCTCGGCGACCGGGCCCTCGGCGCCGTGCTTGGTCGGCTCGTAGTAGCGGCGGTCGCGGACCTGCTCGGGGGCGTAGTCCTGGCGGACCAGGCCGTGGTCGAAGTCGTGCGGGTACTTGTAGCCGTCGCCGTGGCCGAGCTTGGCCGCCCCCGGGTAGTGGGCGTCGCGCAGGTGGCCGGGGACCTGGCCGATGAGGCCGCGGCGCACGTCGCCGATCGCCGCGCCGATGGCCTTGACCACGGCGTTGGACTTGGGCGCCAGCGCGCAGTGGATGACGGCGTGCGCGAGGTTGATCTGTCCTTCGGGCAGGCCGATGAGCTGCACCGCCTGGGCTGCGGCGACGGCCGTCTGCAGGCAGGTGGGGTCGGCCATGCCGACGTCCTCGGAGGCGAAGATCACGATGCGGCGGGCGATGAAACGCGGGTCCTCGCCCGCCTCGATCATGCGGGCGAGGTAGTGCAGGGCGGCGTCGGCGTCGGATCCGCGCATCGACTTGATGAACGCGCTGATGACGTCGTAGTGCTGGTCGCCCTGACGGTCGTAGCGGACGGCCGCCTTGTCGACGGCCTTCTCCACCACCTCGACGGTGATGTCGTCGGCGAGCAGCGCCGCCGCCTCCAGGTAGGTCAGCGACCGGCGGGCGTCGCCGCCGGCGAGCCGGACGAGGTGGTCGAGGGCCTCGGGCGCGAGGGTGGCGCGGCCGCCGAGCCCGCGCTCGTCCGACACGGCGCGCCGCAGGACGGCGCGGATGTCGTCGTCGGTCAGCGACTCCAGCGTGAGCAGCAGCGAGCGGGACAGCAGCGGCGAGATGACGGAGAAGAACGGGTTCTCGGTCGTGGCGCCGATGAAGGTGACCCAGCGGTTCTCGACCGCGGGCAGCAGGGCGTCCTGCTGGGCCTTGTTGAAGCGGTGGACCTCGTCCACGAAGAGCACGGTCTGGCGGCCGGACATGCCGAGCTCTCGGCGGGCGTTGTCGATGGCGGCCCGGACGTCCTTGACGCCCGCCGACACGGCCGAGATCTCGACGAAGCGGCGCTTGGTGACGTTGGACACCACGTAGGCCAGCGTCGTCTTGCCGGTGCCGGGAGGGCCCCACAGGAAGAGCGACATGGGCGCCTCGCTCTCCACCAGCCGGCGCAGCGGGGTGCCGGGGCCGAGCAGGTGACGCTGGCCGATCACCTCGTCCAGCGTGCGGGGGCGCATGCGAACCGCCAGCGGCTGCGGTGTGGCGTCCTCAGCCGCCGCGTCGAACAAACTCTCCACATCGAGAGGCTACCCCCACACGGCACGCGCTCCGGAGTCGCCGGCGCGGAAGACGTAGTAGGCGGCGGCCAGCGCCAGCACCACCGTCAGGCCCGACAGCACCAGCGTGCCGGCCCGGCCGAAGCGGTCGCCGCGGGAGGCGTAGACCAGCACCAGCGAGGCCGCGCCGAGGCCGAGAGCCGAAGCCAGCAGCGGGGTGGCGAACGACTCGTGGGTGGCGATGCTGTCGGCCAGCGCTCCCTCGGCCGTCGCGAAGCGTGCCTCCTTGAGCCTGGGGCCGCTCAGCCAGGAGGCGAACACCGCCGCGGCCGTGCCCAGGGAGAGCAGGACCACCGCCCACGCCGTCGCCGGGCGCCAGCGGGGCACCAGGGCGTACGCCACCGCGACCGCCACGAGCAGGGGGGTCAGGACCACGGCGAAGTGGACGACCAGAGCGTGGGTGGGCAGTCCGAAGACCTCATCGAACATGTCGGGGACTCCTTAGTTTCAATTTGAACTACGTATCCCCGAACCATATGGTTCCCGGCCTGTCTTGCCACAGTGGTCACTTTGCGTCACTTACGTCCAGCACATTGCGGGGCCGGTACCATTCGCGGAGTTGTTTGGTCATATGTAGGCAAAGATGGAGGACATACCGGTGAGCGGCGACGACGACCGCCAGAGCGAGTTGGCGCGTGAGCACAAGGAGCGGCAGGCGCAGCGCGCCGCCGAGCGAGCCGCCAAGGCGAGGCGCAACACCTTCATCGGCGCGGGCGTGGCCGTGGCCGTCGTGGCGGGCGGCATCTTCGCCGTGACCACCCTGGTCGGCGATGCCGAGCCCAGCGAGCCCGTCGCGGCCGAGAGCTCGGCGTCCGCCAGTCCGTCGCCGTCCGCGGCGCCGCCGACCACGGCGCAGCCGACGAAGAAGCCCGGCCCGGTGAGCTGCACCTACAAGCGGGACACCTCGGACGTGCCGATGAAGTACGTCGGAATGCCGCCCAAGAAGGCCGATCTGAAGCTCAAGACGATGACGGTCACCACCAACCATGGCGACATCGTCATCGACGTCGACCCGGCGGTCTCCCCGTGCTCGGTCAACTCGATGGCCTTCCTGGCCAAGAAGAAGTTCTACGACGACACCAAGTGCCACCGGCTGGCGACGCCCGAGACGTCGGGCCTGTTCCTGCTGCAGTGCGGCGACCCGAAGGCCAAGGCTGACGGCAAGAACCCGACCGACGGCCAGGGCACAGCCGGCTACGTCTTCCCTGACGAAGCCGTCGGCGTGGTCCCGTACGCCAAGGGCGTGGTGTTCCTGACGCAGCCGCTGGACGCCGCCGGGCAGAACAGCAGCCAGTTCGCCATCTCCCTGTCGGACGAGAACACCCAGCTCGAGCCGGTGTATTCGGTGCTCGGCATGGTCAGCTCCGGCCTGGAGATCATCGAAAAGGTCGCCAAGGACGGCGTCATCGTCAACGACCAGGACGTCGTCGGCGACGGCGGGTCCACGGCCCCGAAGAACCCGATCATCATCAAGAAGGTCACGGTCTCCTGACACGCGTACGGCAGGCGTCCCGAGACGCCTGCCGTTTCACCGCCTGGAGGAGCCCCCTCGTCAGGCCTCCGTCTTCGGCTTGGCGTCGACGCCCGCCTCCTTGCGCTGCTCAGCCGTGATCGGCGTGGGCGCGCCGGTGAGCGGGTCGAAGCCCGAGGCCGTCTTCGGGAAGGCGATCACGTCACGGATGGACTCGCCGTCCGACAGCAGCATGCAGATCCGGTCCCAGCCGTAGGCGATGCCTCCGTGCGGGGGCGGGCCGTACTTGAACGCCTCCAGCAGGAAGCCGAACTTGCTCTCCGCCTCCTCCTTGGAGATGCCGAGCACGTCGAAGACGCGCTGCTGCATCTCGGCCCGGTGGATACGGATCGAGCCGCCGCCGATCTCCATGCCGTTGCAGACCATGTCGTAGGCGTAGGCCAGGGCCTCGGCCGGATGGTCCTGGAAGGTGTCGGACCACTCGGGCTTGGGGCCGGTGAACGGGTGGTGCACGGCGGTCCAGCCGCCCTCCCCGTCCTCCTCGAACATCGGGGCGTCGACCACCCACAGGAACGACCACTGCGACTCGTCGATCAGGCCGCAGCGGCGGCCGATCTCCAGCCTGGCCGCGCCGAGCAGGTCGCGTGAGGCGTTCCTGGCCCCCGCGGCGAAGAACACCGCGTCGCCCGGCTTGGCGCCGACCTTGGCCGCCAGGCCCGAGGTCTCCGACTCCGACAGGTTCTTGGCCACCGGGCCGCCGAGCGTGCCGTCCTGCTGGACCAGCACGTAGGCCAGGCCCTTGGCGCCGCGGCTGCGCGCCCAGTCCTGCCAGCCGTCGAGCTCCTTGCGGGTCTGCGCGGCGCCGCCCGGCATCACGACCGCCCCCACGTAGTCCGCCTGGAAGACGCGGAAGGAGGTGTCGGCGAAGTAGTCCGTCATCTCGACGAGCTCCTGGCCGAAGCGCAGGTCGGGCTTGTCGGAGCCGTAGCGGGCCATCGCGTCGGCGTAGGTCATGCGCGGCAGCGGCATCGGGATCTCGTAGCCGAGGATCTCCCGCCAGAGCCGCCCGATCAGCTTCTCGCCGACCTCGATGACGTCCTCCTGGTCGACGAAGGACATCTCCACGTCGATCTGGGTGAACTCCGGCTGGCGGTCGGCCCGCAGGTCCTCGTCTCGGTAGCACTTGGCGAGCTGGTAGTAGCGCTCCAGCCCGCCCACCTGCAGAAGCTGCTTGAACAGCTGCGGCGACTGCGGCAGGGCGTACCAGCTGCCCGGCTGGAGCCTGACCGGCACCAGGAAGTCGCGGGCGCCCTCGGGCGTGGAGCGGGTCAGCGTCGGCGTCTCGACGTAGACGAAGCCGAGCTCGTGCATCACCTCGTTGGCCAGGTAGGTGGCCTTCGAGCGGGTGCGCATCGCGGTCGCGACCTGCTGGCGGCGGATGTCGAGGTAGCGGTACTTCAGCCGAGCCTCCTCCGACACCCCCACGTTGCCCTCGATCGGGAACGGCAGCGGAGCCGACTCGCTCAGCACCTCGACCCTGTCGGCCACGACCTCGATCGCACCGGTGGGCAGCTCGGGGTTCTCGTTGCCCTCGGGCCGCACCCTGACCTGGCCGACCACCTTCACGCAGTACTCGGCGCGCAGGTCGTGGGCGTGGTCCTCCTCGCGGAACACCACCTGCGCAGAGCCCGAGGCGTCGCGCAGGTCGATGAAGACGACGCCGCCGTGGTCACGGCGGCGGGCCACCCATCCTGCGAGGGTCACCTGCTGCCCGGCGTGCTCCTTGCGGAGCGACCCGGCCGTATGCGTGCGGATCACTGCACTTTCCCCTTCAAGACGTCTACGACCTGGGCCAGCGGCACCTCGGTCTGCTCAGCGGTGGTCAGGTCTTTCAGCTGCACGGCTCGCGCCGCGAGGTCACGCTCGCCCAGGATCAGCGCGAATCGCGCGCCGGATCGGTCGGCGCCCTTCATCGCGCCCTTGAGCCCCTTGCCGCCGAAGGCCATGTCGGCGCTGACACCCGCCTGGCGCAGCTCGTCGACGAGCAGGAACATCCGGCGGCGGGCGTCGTCACCCAGCGCGACACCGTACACCTGAAGGCGGCCGGGCGCGGCCTCGGCTAGCAGCCCCTCCGCCTCCATGGCCAGGAACGTGCGGTCGACGCCGAGCGCCCATCCGACGCTCGGCAGCGGCGGCCCGCCGAGCATCTCGCTCAGCCCGTCGTAGCGGCCGCCACCGCCGACGGCCGACTGCGAGCCGAGGCCGCCGTGCACGAACTCGAACGTGGTGCGGGTGTAGTAGTCCAGGCCGCGCACCAGCCGGGGGTCGTCCTCGAAGGCGACGCCCGCCGCCGTCAGCAGGGCCCGGACCTCCTCGTGGTAGGCCTTGCAGGCGGCGCACAGGTGGTCGACCACCAAGGGAGCGCCGCCGAGCTGGGCCTGCACCTCGGGCCGCTTGTCGTCGAGCACCCGCAACGGGTTGATCTCGATCCTGGCCCTGGTGTCCTCGTCGAGCTCCAGGCCGCGCAGGAACTCCTGGAGCGCCGCCCGGTAGGCGGGACGGCAGGTCCTGTCACCGAGCGAGTTGAGCAGCAGCCGTACGTCCTTCAGACCGAGGGAGGCGAACCCGCGGGCGGCGAGCACGACGAGCTCGGCGTCGATCGCCGGATCCTCGGAGCCGAGCGCCTCGGCTCCGACCTGCCAGAAGTGGCGGTAACGGCCCTTCTGGGCGCGCTCATAGCGGAACTGGCTGCCCGAATACCACAGTTTGATCGGAAGCTGTCCGTTGTGCAGGTTGTGCTGGAGCACCGCGCGCACCACCGACGCGGTGCCCTCGGGGCGCAGGGTGAGCGAGCGGCCCCCCCTGTCGGGAAAGGTGTACATCTCCTTGGAGACGATGTCGGTCGACTCGCCCACGCCTCTGGCGAACAGCTGGGTGTCCTCGAAGACGGGCGTCTCGATGTAGCCGTAGCCCGCTCGCCGTACCGGGGCGACGAGAGCCTCGCGCACGGCGAGAACCTGCTCGGAGCGGGGTGGCAGCCAGTCGAAGGTGCCCTTGGGTGCTTGGAAGCTCATTAGATCCCTCGTGTGGGACCGGCGTGCGGCGCGGCCTCCTTGAGATAAGGATTGGTGGCGCGCTCGCGGCCGATCGTGGTCTGTGGTCCGTGGCCCGGCAGGACGACCGTATCGTCAGGCAGCGGCAGGCACTTGGCAGCCAGGCTGCGCAGGATCGTCGGATAGTCGCCGCCGGGCAGGTCTGTGCGGCCGATGGAGCCGGCGAACAGCAGGTCGCCCGCGAACATGACGTCGTCAGCGGGCAGCCGGAAGCTCACCGACCCCCTGGTATGGCCCGGCGTGTGGTCGACCACCAGCTCCAGGCCGGCGAGCTCCAGCGTGGCGCCGTCGGACAGTTCGCGCACGTCGTCGGGCTCGGTGAAGGTGAGACCGCCGAACATCGAGGCGCTTCCCGGCGACAGGCCCGCGGCGGGGTCGCTCAGCAGGTGACGGTCCTCGGGATGGATCCACGCGGGGACGTCCCGCGCGCCGCAGACCGGCGCCACGGACCAGACGTGGTCGAGGTGCCCGTGGGTCAGCATGACCGCGACCGGCTTGAGCCGGTGCTCGCGCAGCAGCTCCTCGACACCCTCGACGGCGTCCTGACCTGGGTCGACGATCACGCACTCCTCGCCGGCAGCGGGCGCGACGACGTAACAGTTGGTCTGGAAGGCCCCAGCGGGGAAGCCTGCGATGAGCATCTGCCTCAGCTGATCTCGTCAAAAAGCCAATGGGAATGTAACCGAAGGGTACCGGTGCGGGTCGCCGGGCTGCGAATCATTACCCGTTGGTCGATACGATTCGCCCACCTCAGTTGATTCACTATGGGAGGCAAAGCGGTGGCCACGGGGAAGGACCGGCAGAAGCAGCTGGCACGCGAGCACCACGAGCGGCAGTTGCAGCGCCGCATCGAGCGCGAGCAGCGCAACAAGCGCACCGCGATCATCGGCTCCACAGTGGGAGTCGTCGTCGTGGTGGGCGGCATCGTCGCCGCGGTGGCGCTGTTGGGCGGGGGCGACCAGCCGACCGACGCGTCCGCCTCGCCTTCGGCCTCGGCGCCGTCGGCGCCGCAGGACACCGCCTCGGCATCGCCGGCGGCGCAGCCCAAGCCGTACGACGCCGCGACCGGGACCTGCGGTTACGTCGCCGACACCACCGGCGGCACGGTCAAGGACGTCGGCATGCCGCCGGAGAAGGTCAAGCTCAAGCCGGCGACCAAGACCATGACGCTCGACACGAGCCTCGGCGACATCGTGGTGGAGCTCGACAACGCCAAGGCGCCGTGCACGGTCAACTCGCTGCAGCACCTGGCGGACAAGAAGTTCTACGACGGCAGCAAGTGCCACCGGCTCGGCAACGAGAAGTTCCCGATGCTGCAGTGCGGCGACCCGACGGCCAAGGCCGACGGCAAGGGCCAGCAGGACGGCGCGGGCGGCCCCGGCTACGTGATGGTCGAGGAGAACCTCAAGGGCGCCGCCTACAAGCGTGGCGTGATGGCCATGGCCAAGACCCAGGCGCCCGGGACGACCGGAAGCCAGTTCTTCCTCGTATATGGCGACATCGGGCTCACCCCCGATTACACGCCGGTGGGTACGATCACCAAGGGGCTCGACATCCTGGACAAGGTAAACAAGGCGGGCGTCGTCGGCGATTCGGGCGATGGCACCGGAGCGCCCAAGCAAACCGTAGAAATCAAAGACGTGACAATCAGTGGCAAGAGCTGACGTAATACAAACTAGGGACGAGAAGTCCCGAAGGGTCTGATGGATAGTGCGGGAGGACACGGTGAGCACCGACCCGTGGGGCCGGGTAGACGACGACGGCACCGTCTACGTGCGAACGGCTGAGGGAGAGCGGGCCGTCGGGTCCTGGCAGGCCGGTGAGCCCGAAGAGGCACTGGCCTACTTCCATCGCAAGTACGACGAACTGGCCGGCCAAGTCCAGCTGCTGGAGCAGCGGGTCAAGGGCACCGACCTGGCGCCCGCTCAGGCGGAGGCCAGCATCGTCAAGCTGCGCGAAGCCGTCGCCGACGCGCATGCCGTCGGCGACCTGGCAGCGCTGACGGCACGTCTCGACGGCCTGACGGAGCTGGTCGCGCAGCGCCGCGAGGAGGTCAAGGCCGCCCGCGAGCAGGCACGCGCCGAAGCCAGGACGGTCAAGGAAGGCATCGTCGACGAGGCCGAGCGCATCGCCGAGGAGACCACCCACTGGAAGTCCGGAGGCGAGCGGCTGCGCCAGCTCGTCGAGGAGTGGAAGGCCGCCGACCGCATCGACCGGGTCACCGAGGCCGCGCTGTGGAAGCGGCTGTCGGCCGCCCGCACCGCCTTCGCCAAGCGGCGCAAGGTCTACTTCGCGGGCCTGGACGAGCAGCGCGAAGGCGTGCGCGCCGCCAAGGAGGCGATCGTCGCCGAGGCGGAGGCGATCGCCGAATCCACCGACTGGGCTCAGACGGCGGCCGTCTACCGGGATCTGATGCAACGCTGGAAGAGCGCCGGCAGGGCCTCCCGCGAGGCCGAGGACGAGCTGTGGGCACGCTTCAAGGGCGCCCAGGACCAGTTCTTCCAGGCACGCTCGGCCGTATTCGCCGAGCGTGACGCCTCCCTCGCGGCGAACGCGGAGGTGAAGGAGGAGCTGCTGATCGAGGCCGAGAAGCTGCTGCCCATCACCGACGTGCGCACCGCCAGGGCGACGCTGCGTCATCTCCTGGAGCGCTGGGAGGCCGCCGGCCCGGTGCCGCGCGAGCAGCGTGACCGGCTCGAAGGCGGGCTGCGCAAGGTGGACGACGCGGTGCGCAAGGCCGAGGACGCCGAGTGGAAGCGCTCCAACCCCGAGGCCCGCGCCCGCGCCCAGAGCACGGTCGACCAGCTCCGCACCTCGATCGAGCAGCTGGAGAAGCGCCTGGCCAAGGCTCAGGCGGCCGGTCGCGCCAAGGACGTCAAGGAGGCCGAGGAGGCCATCACGGCCCGCCGCTCCTGGCTGGAGGAGGCCGAGCGCACGCTGGCGGAGTTCAGCTAGAGGCATGGAGGCCGGCGCGGGCCGAGGCGTCTTCGCAGCGGCGGGCACGCCCGCCGCGCCGGTCTACGGCCGGGTGTGCCCGACCGGCACATTCCGCGCCTTCTTCACCGCGGCTTTGCCGGCCCGCTCACGCGCCGATCCCCGAGGTCGTAACGCGGTCGAACCGGGCCGCCTGATGGTGAGCATGACGGCCGTCGGACAGTGGCCGGCCACCAGCGGACCGCCGACCTCTCCGGCCGGCACCGGCGGCGGTGTGCCTAGGGTGTCGGTCATGGATCCCGTGACTGATGCGCGCACCCTGGTCGACGAGCTCTTCCCGGACGCGCTGTTCGCCTTCCTGGGCGGCAGCGTGGTGACCGGGCGCCGGACCAGCACCTCCGACCTGGACATCGTGGTCGTGATCGACGCCCTGGCCACGCCCTACCGCGAGTCCCGCAGGTGGCGCGACTGGCCGGTGGAGCTGTTCGTGCACAGCCAGACCAGCCTGGCGGCCTACGCCGAGCACGACTTCGACCGGCGGCAGCCCACCATGCCCCGGATCTGCGCCGACAGTGTCGTGCTGCTCGACCGCACCGACGGCCTGGCCACGGCCGTCCAGCGCGAGCTGGGCGAGCGGCTGGCCGCCGGGCCTGGCGCGACGGCCCCCGCGGCGCTGGAGCGTAACCGTTACGTCCTGTCGGACCTGCTGGACGACCTCACCGACGCGGCCGATCCGGGCGAGCGGGCCTTCACCGGCTGGAACGTCGTCCAGCACACCGCCCTGCTGGCCCTGTCCCTGTCGGGCGGCTGGCACGGCACCGGCAAATGGCTGCTGCGTGAGCTGCGCGCGCACGACCCCGAGCTGGCCGATGAGCTGCTCGCCGCACGCGAGGACCCGGCGCGGCTGGCCGCCGTGGCCGGTGAGGTGCTCCAGCGGGCCGGCGGGCGGCTCTGGGAGGGCTATCGGGCCGCCCCGGACCCCTTCCACCGGCCGCTGCGTCACATCACCTCAGCCGATCTGTCCGGCGACACGGCGCAGTCGTCCGGCATGCGCAGGTTGGCGGCGATCAGCAGCGGCACGACCGGCTCGCGGCGGCTGTGGATGGGGCAGACCCACGTCGCCCCGGCGACCCGGTCGGCCGACCACCACCACGGCGAGTCCGAGACCGCCATCCATGTGATCAGCGGCACGCCCTCGTTCGTGTTCCTGGACCCGGACGGCGGCGCCGAGACCCGCATCGAAACCGGCCCCGGCGACTACATCTTCGTCCCGCCCTACGTCCCGCACCGCGAGGAGAACCCGGACCCGTCCGAGGAGGCGGTCGTGGTCATCGCCCGCAGCACGCAGGAGGCGATCGTGGTCAACCTGCCCGATCTCAGGTATCGGTGACGCTCAGCCGCCCGCGCCGCTGACCCGGTAGACGTCGAAGACGCCCTGGATGCCGCGCACGGCCTTCAGGACGTGGCCGAGGTGCTTGGGATCGCCCATCTCGAAGGTGAACTTGCTGATCGCCACCCGGTCGCGCGAGGTCGTGACCGACGCGCTCAGAATGTTGACGTGCTGGTCGGACAGGGTGCGGGTGACGTCGGAGAGCAGGCGGGGACGGTCGAGCGCCTCCACCTGGATCGCCACCAGGAACACGCTGTCGTCGCCCGGCGACCAGCTCACCTCCACCAGCCGGTCCGGCTGCGTCTTGAGCTGCTCCACGTTCGTGCAGTCGGCGCGGTGCACCGACACGCCGTGGCCACGCGTCACGAAGCCGACGATCTCGTCACCGGGCACCGGGGTGCAGCACTTCGACAGGCGTACCCACACGTCGGCGTCACCCGCCACCACCACGCCGGCGCCGCCGCCCCTGGGGCGGCCGCGCAGGCGGGTCGGCAGTGCGGTCTCGGCGATGTCCTCCTCGGCGCCGTCAACCCCGCCGATGGACGCCACGAGCTTCTGCACGACCGTCTGCGCGGCCGTGTGGCCCTCGCCCACTGCCGCGTAGAGGGCCGACACGTCGGGGTAGCGCAGGTCGCGCGCGAGCGCCAGCAGCGCCTCGCCGGACATCAGCCGCTGCAGCGGCAGGCCCTGCTTGCGCATGGCCCGGCCGATGGCCTCCTTGCCCGCCTCGATCGCGGTCTCGCGGCGCTCCTTGGAGAACCACTGGCGAATCTTGTTGCGCGCGCGACCGGACTTGACGAACTTCAGCCAGTCACGCGAGGGTCCGGCGTCGGGTGACTTGGAGGTGAAGATCTCCACGGTGTCGCCGTTGCCGAGCCGCGACTCCAGCGGCACCAGCCGCCCGTTGACGCGGGCGCCGATGCACCGGTGGCCGACCTCGGTGTGCACGGCGTAGGCGAAGTCGACCGGGGTGCCGCCCTCGGGCAGGGCGATGACCTGGCCCTTCGGGGTGAAGACGTAGACCTCCGACACCGACAGGTCGAAGCGGAGCGACTCGAGGAACTCGCCGGGGTCGGACGTCTCCTTCTGCCAGTCGAGGAGCTGGCGCAGCCAGGCCATGTCGCTGCCCGGCTTGACCTTGCCCGCGGGGCCCGGCCCGCCGACCTCCTCCTTGTACTTCCAGTGGGCGGCCACGCCGTATTCGGCCCTGTGGTGCATGCCGTGGGTGCGGATCTGCAGCTCGACCGGCTTGCCCTCGGGACCGATCACCGTCGTGTGCAGCGACTGGTACATGTTGAACTTGGGCATCGCGATGTAGTCCTTGAACCGGCCGGGGACCGGGTTCCAGCGCGCGTGGATCGTGCCGAGGGCCGCGTAGCAGTCGCGCACGCTGTCGACGAGGACCCGGATGCCCACCAGGTCGTAGATGTCGTCGAAGGCGACGTCGCGGGCGATCATCTTCTGGTAGACCGAGTAGTAGTGCTTCGGCCTGCCCTTCACCACGGCGCGGATCTTCGCCTCGCGCAGGTCGCCCGAGACCTTCTCGATGACCTCCTGCAGGAACAGGTCGCGGCGCGGGGCCCGCTCCGACACCATGCGCGCGATCTCGTCGTAGCGCTTGGGGTAGAGCATGGCGAAGGCCAGGTCCTCGAGCTCCCACTTGATCGTGTTCATGCCGAGGCGGTGGGCCAGCGGCGCGAAGATCTCCAGGGTCTCGCGCGACTTCTGGTGGCGCTTGTGCTCGGGCAGGTAGCGCATGGTGCGCATGTTGTGGAGCCGGTCGGCCAGCTTGATGATCAGCACCCGGATGTCGCGCGACATGGCGACGACCATCTTGCGGACGGTCTCGGCCTGGGCGGCGTCGCCGAACTTGACCTTGTCCAGCTTGGTGACGCCGTCGACCAGCGACCCGATCGTGTCGCCGAAGTCGGAGCGGAGCTCCTCCAGGCCGTAGGCCGTGTCCTCGACCGTGTCATGCAGCAGGGCGGCGCAGAGCGTCTCGTCGTCGGTGCCGAGCTCGGCCAGGATCGTCGCCACGGCCAGCGGATGGGTGATGTACGGGTCGCCGCTCTTGCGCTTCTGATCGCGGTGGTGATAGGCCGCCACGTCGTAGGCGCGCTCGATGAGGCGCAGGTCGGCCTTGGGGTGGGTGGCGCGAACCGTCCGGAAGAGCGGCTCCAGCACCGGATTCATGGCCCCACCCCCAAACCGCCTTCGGCGTGCCGCGGGCGCGCCGGACACTGTCTCGGCACTGCCTGCTTCCGCTACGTCGGGCACGACCACATCACGGGGCACACAGACTCCTTACGTTCGAGTCCAGATCCCCCAGTGTATCCAGGCGGCGAACCTGGCCCGTCGCGGGCCCCGCTCAGACGATCACGAGGGAGCGGGTCTCCACTCCGGCCAGACGCTCGCGCCCCTTGAGGAAGGCGAGCTCCATGAGGACGGCGACGCAGACCACTTCGGCTCCCGCCCTCCGGATCAGGGCCACGGTCGCCTCAGCCGTGCCGCCCGTGGCGAGCACGTCGTCGACGATCAGCACCCGCTCGCCGGGCGTGAAGGCGTCGCGGTGCACCTCGATGGTCGCGGAACCGTACTCCAGATCGTAGGACTCCTCGAGCGTCGCGGCAGGGAGTTTGCCCTTCTTCCTGACCGGCACGAATCCCGCGCCGGCCCGGTAGGCCACCGGAGCCGCCAGGATGAACCCGCGCGCCTCGATCCCCACGATCTTGTCCACCTCGTGCAGGCCGGCAAGTTCGTCCACCACCGCGGCGAACGCCACCGGGTCGCTCAGCAAGGGGGTGATGTCCTTGAACAGCACTCCCGGCTGGGGGTAGTCCGGCACATCCCGGATGCGCTCCAGGATCGTCGCGCTCAGTTCGCTCATCACCGTTCTCCTTGGGGGGCCGTCCACGCCTGACGGGCTCCATGATGGCCCATGGCGGCCCCTACTCCGACCACGCGTCTCCATTCCCGCGGGCAGCCCGCCAGGCCTCACGCGCCCGCTCAGGGACGCGCCGGGCATGGCGGCGCCCCCGTCCCGAACGTGGACGGGGGCGCCGGCACAGGGCAAGGTCGCTGCGGTCAGCCCTTGGCCGCCGCGGCGCTCTTGGACCCCTTGGAGCTCTTGGCTCCGCCGGTGGAGGCGATCCTCCTGGCGATGGCCTGATATTTCGGCTCCCGCTCCTTGAGCGTCACCAGCAGCGGTGTCGCCACGCAGAGCGAGGAGTAGGTGCCGACGATCATGCCGACGAACAGGGCCAGCGACAGGTCCTTCAGCGTGCCGGCGCCGAGCACCGTGGTGCCGATGAACAGGATCGCCGCGACCGGCAGGATCGCGACCAGCGAGGTGTTGAGCGACCGGATCAGCGTGTGGTTCAGGGCGTTGTTGGCCGCCATCGAGTACGTCTGCTTCGACGTGGCGCCCAGCTTGGCCGTGACCTCCTTGATCATGTCGAACACCACGACCGCGTCGTAGAGCGAGTAACCGAGGATGGTCAGGAAGCCCAGCAGCGTCGCCGGCGTGACCTCGAAACCCGACCAGGCGTAGATGCCGGCCGTGATGACGAGGTCGTGGATGAGCGCGACGATCGCGGCCAGCGCCATCTTCGGCTCGAACGCCATCGACAGGTACAGGATGATCGCCAGCATGAAGACGCCGAGGCCGATCCACGCCTTCTGCGACACCTCACCGCCCCATGAGGCGCCGATCGACTGGATGTCGACGTCCTTGACCTGAACGCCGTACTCCTCGGCGATCACGTTCTGCATCTTGAGCGTGGTGCTCTCGGGCAGCGTCTCGGTGGTGACCCGGTAACGCTCCCCGGCCGTCTGCACGATCGGCTGGTGCACGCCCTCGTCGGCGAAGGTGGCCCGGACCTCCTCGACGCTGACACTCGACTGCGGCTTGAAGGAGAAGACCGACCCGCCCTTGAACTCGACGCCCAGGTTGAGGCCGTTGATCAGGAGCCCGGCGAGGGAGAAGACGAGCAGCAGGCCCGACAGGCCGTACCACAGCTTCCAGCGGCCGACGAAGTCAACGTCGATCTCGCCGCGGTAGAGGCGACGCCCCAGTCCCATCTCAGGCCTCCTGCGGGGTGGTCTTGCGGCCGGTGGAGCCGCCGGAGTCGGCGACGCTCATGCGTTCGGCGTCCAGGCCGGACAGCGGATGCCCCTTGGCGAAGAACTTCCATCTCGCCAGCAGAGCGATGAACGGCTTGGTGAACATGAACACCACCACGATGTCGATCAGCGTGGTCAGGCCCATCGCGAACGCGAACCCGGCCACACCGCCCACCGCCAGGGCGTAGAGCACGACCGCGGCGATGAACATCACGGCGTCGGCGATCAGGATCGTGCGCCGGGCGCGGACCCAGGCCACCTCGACGGCCGCACGCAGCGACCGCCGACCTTCCTTCATCTCATCACGGATGCGCTCGAAATACACGATGAAGGAGTCGGCCGTGATGCCGATCGAGACCACCAGGCCGATGATGTGCGGCAGCGACAGCCGGAACCCGGCGTTCTGGCCGAGCACGACCACCGCCGTGTAGGTGAGGATCGAGGCGACCACGAGACTCAGCACGGCCACGATGCCCAGGCCGCGGTAGTAGAGCATCGAGTAGACGACCACGAGCACCAGGCCGATGATGCCGGAGATCAGGCCGCCTTCGAGCTGGTCCTGGCCGAGGGTAGAGGAGACCGTCTCGATGGAGCTGCGCTCGAACTTCAGCGGCAGCGCGCCGTACTTGAGCTGCTCGGCCAGGTCGGTGGAGGTCTGCTGGTTGAAGCCGCCGGTGATCTCGGCGCGGCCGCCGGGGATCGGGCTGATGATGTTGGGGGCCGTGATGACCACGCCGTCCAGGACGACCGCCACCTTGTTGCGCGGCTCCTGCGAGTTGTAGGCCGCGGAGGTGAGCTTGCTCCACTCGGCCGCGCCCTTGCTCTTGAAGTCGAGCTGGACGACCCACTCGGTGCTGCCCTGCTGGACGCCCGACGTGGCGGTGTCGATGTCGGTGCCGACGACCTTGGCGACGTCGAGGACGTACTTGAAGGTGCCGTCGGACTCGCACCCGGCGTACTGCTTGTTCGGGTCGTCCTGGACGCCCTGGCCGCGCTTCTTCGGGTCGGTGCAGTCGAGCGCGGTGAACTGCTTGAGAACCGCGGGGTCGATGCCTTCGGTGTTGATGCCGGCGTTCGGGTCCTGCTCGGGCGGAGCGGTCGCGCTCGGCGTCGGCGTCGCCTTCTTGTCACCCTTGTTGTCGTTCTTGTTGTCGCCCTGCTTCTGCGTGTCGGTCGCCGAGGGCGCCGGGGTGGGCGAGGTCAGCGCGGACGACAGTGCCTTGCCCGTGGGCGAGGCACTGGGCTGGGCGGACGGCGAGGTCGACGGCGGCTGGACCGCCGGCGAGGAGGAAGTGGACGGCGAGGCGGGCGGAGAACCGCTGGGCGTCGGCGCGTTGGTCGCGAGCTGCTCCTGCGCGAGCTGCGTCATCTCCATGGCCAGCACCTGCCGGAAGCGGAGTTCCGCGGTGGTGGCGACCAGTTGGATCGCCTCGCTCTGCCCGACGCCGGGGATGGAGATGATGATGTTGTCGCCCGACTTGGCGACCTCCGCGTCGGAGATGCCGGTGCCGTTGACCCGGTCGCGGATGATGTTGACCGCGCGGTCCAGGATCTCCTCAGGTGGAGCCGCACCGTTCTGGGTGACGGGTGAGAGAGTCACCGTCGTGCCGCCGGCGAGGTCGAGCCCCAACTTGGGCGTGAACGCCTTCTGCAGGAACATCGTCCCGCCCAGGGCGAGGATGAGCGCCAGGAGCAGCAGGAGCGTGCGCCCCGGCTTGCTGTGGCTGCTGGTCGATCGGGCCACTGGTCGTCAGTTCTTTCAGATAGGGGTTTGTGGCAGAGCCTAGTCAGGACTTCTTGGTGCTGGAGTCCTGGTCGCCGTTGCGCTCCGCGCTGGTGTCCTTCTCCTCGGCGGCGGTGTCGGCGTCGACGGCCGTCTCGTCGACCTCATCCACGGGGGCGTCGCCCGGCGTGACGACCCGGCCGATGGCGGCCTTGACCCAGCGGGTCTGGATGCCGGGCGCCACCTCGAGGATGACGTCCTCGTTGTCCACGCCGATCACGGTGCCGAACAGACCGGTCGTGGTCATGACGCGGGCCCCGGGTGCCAGGGAGTTCTGCATCTTGAGCGCTTCCTGCTGGCGCTTGCGCTGCGGCCGGATCAGCAGGAAGTAGAACACCACCACCAGCAGAATCAGCGGCAGGATGCTCGAGAGTTGTCCCATGTCCATAAGGGGCGACCTTCCATCGTCGTACAAAGAAGTTGACACCGGCCTCGCGCCGGAAATTCCGTGCGTTGCTTCGGGCCGCGCCGCTCAGCCCGTCAGCCTACACAGCCAGCCAAGCCACGGAGTGTAGGCCGTTGTTGCGAAACGCGGCAACGAAGCAGCGTTTCGGCGCGCGGGGAAGTTCCCAATTTGAAACGGTTGCAACCGTTCTGTAATCAGTCGAAAAGTGTAGCTCCGAACGCATCGGGCGGTGGTGTCATGCCCGCGTGCGCCCAAGCCGCGGCAGTGGCCACCCGCCCGCGCGGCGTGCGCGCGAGCAGGCCCTGGCGCACCAGGAACGGCTCCGCAACCACCTCAACGGTCTCCGGCTCCTCCCCCACGGCCACGGCCAGCGTGGACAGCCCGACGGGTCCGCCGCCGAACTTGCGCAGCAGCGCGTCGAGGACCGCCCGGTCGAGCCGGTCGAGCCCTTCGGCGTCGACTTCATAAAGATTGAGCGCCGCCGAGGCGATTTCACGATTTATCAGGCCATCGGCCCGCACATCGGCGAAGTCACGCACGCGACGGAGCAGCCGGTTGGCGATGCGGGGCGTGCCTCGCGACCGTCTGGCGATCTCGTGCGCCCCCTCCTCGGGCAGCGTCACGCCGAGCAGCCTGGCCGAGCGGTGCAGCACCTGCTCCAGCTCCTGGACCTCGTAGAAGTCCATGTGCGCGGTGAAGCCGAACCTGTCGCGCAGCGGCGCGGGCAGCAGCCCCGCCCTGGTGGTGGCGCCCACGAGGGTGAACGGCGCGATGTCGAGCGGGATCGCGGTGGCGCCAGGCCCCTTGCCGACGACGATGTCGACCCGGAAGTCCTCCATCGCCAGGTAGAGCATCTCCTCAGCGGGCCTGGCCATCCGGTGGATCTCGTCGATGAACAGCACCTCGCCCTCGGCCAGCGTCGACAGGATGGCCGCGAGGTCGCCGGCTCGCTCCAGGGCCGGCCCGGAGGTGATGCGCAGCGGCGCCCCCAGCTCGGCGGCGATGATCATGGCGAGGGTGGTCTTGCCGAGCCCCGGTGAGCCGTTCATCAGCACGTGGTCGGGCGGCCGCTGGCGGCGCAGCGCGCTCTCCAGGACCAGCGAGAGCTGCTCGCGCACCCGGCCCTGCCCGATGAACTCCGCCAGCCGCTTGGGCCGCAGCGCCGCCTCGATCTGCAGGTCGTCGCCTTCGGCGTCGGGCGAGACCAGCTCGCGCTCGAAGCTCACGCGCCCACCCGCCTCGCGGCGCGGCGGCTCACCGGACGCCGGGCCCTCATCGGACGCTCAGCGCGCGGAGGGCGGACTTGAGCAGGCTCGCCACCTGGGGAGAGCGCCCGGCCGCGAGGTCGGCGTCGGCCTCGGGCTCGACGATGGCGATCGCCTCGTCGGCGTCCTTGCCGGAGTAGCCCAGCCCCACCAGCCCGGAGTGCACCTGATCGCGCCAGACGGCGACCCGGCGGCCACCGTTGAGCGCGGCGTCGACGGCCTCGTCCGGGGTGCCGAGCCGGTCCTTCAGCTCCAGCACGATGCGCTGGGCGCCCTTCTGTCCGATGCCGGGGACCCTGGTGAGCGCCTTGAGGTCGGCGCTCGCGACGGCCACCCTCAGGGCGTGGGGCGAGTGGACGGCGAGCATGGACAGGGCCAGCTTGGGACCGACGCCGCTGGCCGTCTGCAGCAGCTCGAATACCGTGCGCTCGTCGTCGGTGGCGAAACCGTACAGGGTGAGCGACTCTTCGCGCACCACCAGGCTGGTGGCGAGCCGCGCCTGCTCGCCGACCTTGAGCGAGGCCAGCGTGCCTGGGGTGCAGTGGGTGTGGATGCCGATCCCGCCGACCTCGATGACCACCCCGTTGGGGGCGATCGCGGCCACGCGCCCGGTCACCGACGCGATCACAGCCGGGTGTCCTTCCGGGTGCGGACCTCGGCCGCCGTCCGGGCCCGGGTCGCGGCCGTCTGGGCCCCCGCGCGGGCCACGGCCTCGGCCAGGCGGTGCTGGACGCCGCCGCGCCAGACGTGGCAGATGGCCAGGGCGAGCGCGTCGGCGGCGTCGGCGGGCTTGGGCATCTCCGACAGGCGCAGCAGCCGGGTCACCATGGCGCCGATCTGCTTCTTGTCGGCGGTGCCGCTGCCGGTGACGGCGGCCTTGACCTCGGAGGGCGTGTGGAGCGCGACCGGCAGGCCGCGCCTGGCCGCGCACAGGACGGCGATGCCGGCGGCCTGCGCGGTGCCCATGACGGTGCGCACGTTGTGCTGGCTGAAGACCCGCTCGACGGCGACCGCGTCGGGCCGCACGTCGTCGAGCCACTGCTCGATCCCGGCCTCGATGCCCACGAGCCGGGCGCCGAGCTCCTCGTCGGCCCCGGTGCGGACCACCCCGACGGCGACCAGGCTGAGCGGCGCGCCGGGACGCCCCTCGACGGCCCCGAGGCCGCACCGGGTCAGCCCCGGATCGACGCCCATCACCCGCACCGGCATGCCTCCCCGCGCTCGCCGAACACCTGTTCGGCACGAGACTCTACCCCGGCTCGCCCGCGCTCGCATCGGGAAACGCCCGTCAGAAGCGGTCGAGCATGTACGGCTTGGCGGCGAAGACCGCGTCGAGGACCTCGTCGTATCGCTCGTCCCCCGACATGAGCCCGCTGCGGCGCAGCGTGGCGGTCGGAATCCCGGCGTACAGCGCCGAGAACGCGTTGACGCCGAGCAGCGGCGCGGGCTCGGCCGAGTCCGGCCCCAGCGCGGTCGCCGAGCCGGAGCCGCCGGAGAACTCCAGCCGCCACCGGCCGGTGTTGCCCGCCCGCAGCGGATCGTCCACCTGGACGACCGCGCCGCCGCTCACCACCGCCGGATAGCCCCTGCGCTGCACGGCCGCGGCCAGGTCGAGCACGCGGAACATCCACGAATCCCGCTTGAGTGGCTCCTTGGTCCGCTCGCGCAGCAGCCACAGCACCGGGTCGTCGGGGGCGACCGCGGCGGTGACCTGCTTGGCGATCGAGGAGGAGCTGCCGACGATCGACCACAGCGCCCTGGCCGTCTCGGCGGAGCCGGCGACGAGGTTCTCCACCTCCATGTCCGGGCCGTCCCAGCGGTAGACGAGGTAGCCGTCGTCGGCCAGGTAGAGGAAGTCGTCCTTATCGCCGAGCCAGAGCCGCCAGACGTCCTCGTCCCAGGACATCGGCCCGCTGGAGCGGGCGGCGGCGTGCACCCGGTGGAGCACGGAGACCACTTCCGCCGCGTCATCGGGCCCCATCCTGCGCAGCTTGACCTGCTGGGACGGCACGATGGCGCGCAGCGCGTCGGCCGGGAACGTCGCGCTGTAGTGGGCACCCGCGTGCTCGAAGCCGAGCGAGCGGTAGATCGGCGTCGTGGCCGGGAAGAGCACGGACACGGCGTCGCCGAGCGCCGCGGACCGCTCGACGGCCGCGCGCATGATCGCCGTGCCGAGACCCCGGCCACGGTCCTCGGGGCTGACGGTGACGCCCGCGACGCCCGCCATCGGCTGCGGCCTGCCATGCCACCACTGGGTGAACGGCCGCAGCCGCGCGGTGGCGACCAGCCTCTCACCGTCGAAGGCCCCCAGGTAGCGGCCCTGCGGCAGCCCGGGCGTCACCATCTTCCGCCAGTTCTCCTCGTCGGCGACCGCCAGCAAGCCGAAGGAGCGCTTGCGAATGTCGAGTACGGCGTCCAGATCGCTGGCCGTCAGGTCACGAATTTCCACAATGTCCAAACTTACGCAGGTGGCGCGAGCTTTCGCGACCGGGTATCGCCGCCCACCGTGATGGCGAGCCGATCCAGGTAGAGCAGCTGCGCGGCCACCACCGCGGCCAGCGCGAGCACGACCACCAGCAGCGGGGTGGTGAGGCCGGCCTCGGCCGGTCCCCCGGTGTACTCGTTGATCGTCATCATCTGCGTCATCGGCGCCGTGGCCAGGCTCATGTCCTGGGTGACCAGGAGGGGCCAGAGCAGGTCCTGGGCGTTCAGCAGCGTCACGGCCACGACCAGGATCCCCGCCATGGGGAGTGACGGCAGGACCACCCCGCCCAGGAAGTCGCGCTCGGTCCGCATGGCCAGGCCCTTGCACAGCAGGGTCAGGACGAACAGCGCGGGCACGCTGATCAGCAGCGGTGGGATCAGGGCCACGAAGGTGTCGAGCAGGCCGATGCCTCGCAGGTTGTTCCAGTTGGCGACGCTCAGCGGCCCGGCGCCGACGAACAGCCACGGCGCGAACGGGAGCAGCAGCCACTCGCTGCGGCGGCCCAGCGGGCGCAGGCCCCCGATCCCGAGCGCTCCCAGGTAGGCGACTCCCACCGTGACCAGGGCGCTCAGCAGGGCGGGCACCCACGTGTTGAGATGGACGCGCAGTCCGGTCTCGGGCCCGGCGACCCGGCCGGCGGGCGCGAACAGGGCCGACAGCCACGGCCAGGTCCAGATGAGCGCGATCGCGGTGACGGCCAGCAGCGCCAGCACGCCGACGACGACAGCCGCCGTGGACGGCCGCCGCGCGGTGACGGCGATCTCCTCGGGTGCCGCGCCGTACCCCTGGCCTGCCTGCGGGTGCGCCAGGCCCGGCGAGGAGTTCGGGCCGTACGGCGCGGTCTGGGCAGGGGCGGGCGGCCCGCCGTACGGCGGCGCCTGTCCTGGGTGGGGAGGCGGGCCGTACGCGGGGGGCGGCGGCTGGTCGGGAGGCACGGCGGCCGACGGGGTGATGTGGCGCTGGACGACGGAGACGCGCATGCCGCTGATCACCGCGATGAGCGCGGCGGCGATGCCCAGCACGCCGAGGATGACACCCGTCGCCGTCGCGATGGTGGCGCCCATGCCGAGCCGGGCCGCCTGGAAGACGAAGGTGTACTGCAGCAGCATGACCGTCATCGTCGAGTCGAGCGGGCCGCCGCGTGTCAGCGTCAGGCTCAGGGTGAACGTCTGGATGCCCGCCGCGATGGTGGCCAGCGCGACGATGCCCGCCACCGCCAGCATGGACCCGGTCACCGTGCCGCCACGCAGCGCGGGCAGGAAGGCCATGACGGCCAGCGCGCACACCACGCCGAACGTCGTGGCGGCGAGGAGCAGCCTGAACGTGCCGGGAGCCGTCTCCGGGGCGGTGAACGCGCGCACCATCGTGACCAGGCCGTCGGCGGCGGGGTCGAGCCCACGCAGCCACGAGACGGCCACGGCGGTCGGCGAGAAGATCACGGGGAACAGCGACAGCACGATCCGGCCGGCCCGCCTCGGCCAGGTGCCCGCCCACTCCAGCGCCCCCGCCACCAGCGGCCCGGCCACCAGGGCGACGAGCAGCGGCATGATCGTGATCGACAGGGTGAAGCCCAGCGCGGGCCAGAACGCGCGGGCCGGGCCGAGGGCTCTGTCGTAGTTCTGCAGGCCCACGTACTCGCTGGGGCCGACGAGTCCACCCGACTCGAAACTGAACGCGATCGTCTGGATCGTGGGCAGAAGCAGCGTGATCAGCATGCCGAGCACGGCGGGCATGAGGAGCAGCCAGCCCAGTGCCGGCGGTGGGGCCTGAGATGCGGTGCGGGAGGTCACGACGCTCGACCCTACGCCGAGTCCCGCCCGCCCGGCTACGCGGCGCTCGGCTCACCGCCGAAGCCCGCAGGCCTGGGGGTACGAAGCCGCTCAGATCCCGTCAGATCGGTGCCGCGCCCTCCATCGGGCGCCGTGGACAGGCGAGGTCCGCACTCGCCGGTACGGCGCGCTGAGAAGCGCCTGGAGGCCGTGAGCGGCGACACGCGAGAACGGCGGCCGGGGACGACGTGTCCCCGCCCGCCGCCGAGCACTGCCCCGGAGGGGACAGGTGGAGGGTCAGGCGTCGAGTTTCTCCATGACCTCGTCCGACACGTCGAAGTTGGCGTAGACGTTCTGCACGTCGTCGCTGTCCTCGAGCGCCTCGATGAGGCGGAACACCTTCTTGGCGCCGTCCTCGTCCAGCGGCACGCTCATCGTCGGCAGGAAGCTCGACTCGGCCGAGTCGTAGTCGATGCCGGCCTCCTGCAGCGCCTTGCGGACCGGGACCAGGTCGCCAGCCTCGGAGACGACCTCGAAGGAGTCGCCCAGGTCGTTGACCTCCTCGGCGCCCGCCTCCAGCACCGCCATGAGGACGGTGTCCTCGTCGAGGTCGTTCTTGGGGACGAGCACGACACCCTTGCGGTTGAACATGTAGGAGACCGAGCCGGGGTCGGCCAGCGAGCCGCCGTTGCGGGTGAGCGCCACGCGGACCTCGGACGCCGCGCGGTTGCGGTTGTCGGTGAGGCACTCGATGAGCACCGCGACGCCGCCGGGCGCGTAGCCCTCGTAGGTGATCGGCTGCCAGTCGGCGCCGCCCGCCTCCAGGCCGCCGCCGCGCTTGCGGGCGCGCTCGATGTTGTCGTTGGGCACCGAGTTCTTCTTCGCCTTGAAGATGGCGTCGAAGAGGGTCGGGTTGGCATCCGGATCAGGGCCACCGGTCCGGGCCGCCACCTCGATGTTCTTGATGAGCTTCGCGAACAGCTTGCCGCGCTTGGCGTCGAGCGCGGCCTTCTTGTGCTTCGTCGTCGCCCATTTGGAGTGGCCGGACATTGGCTACTGATCCCTCACTGTGTCTACAACCATGTCTACGAAGTAACGGTGCACCCGCGGGTCCCCGGTGAGCTCCGGATGGAACGAGGTCGCGAGCAACGGTCCTTGGCGAACCGCGACGATCCTATCCCCAGGCTCGGCCGTGCCCAGCACTTCGACGTCCGCTCCGACGGATTCGACCCACGGCGCGCGGATGAACACGGCATGCACGGCGGATCCGGCGAAGTCGAGGTCGGCCTCGAAGGAGTCGACCTGGCGGCCGAAGGCGTTGCGCCTGACCACCATGTCGATGCCGCCGATGGTCTGCTGACCGGCGATGCCGTCCTCGATGCGGTCCGCCAGCATGATCATGCCGGCGCAGGAGCCGTAGGCGGGCATGCCCTCCTTGATCCGCATGCGCAGCGGCTGGAGCATGTCGAAGGTCTCGGCGAGCTTCCACATGGTGGTCGACTCGCCGCCCGGGATGACCAGCCCGTCGACCGCGTCGAGCTCGGCGGGCCTGCGGACGGCCGTGGCCGTGGCGCCTGCCTCCTGGAGCATGCGCACATGCTCGCGCACGTCTCCCTGCAGAGCGAGTACACCGATCGCAGGCAAGGTTCATCCTTCCGTCAGGTTCTGGGTGCTGTTGATTCAACACCACGTTCGCCCGACATCTTCCTACAGGGCCAGTTCGGCGTAGAGCGGCTGGTGGTCGGAGAGCGTCACGCGGTGATCGACGTGGCAGCGCCGCACGGTGCCAGGGGGCGCGAACAGGTAGTCGAGCTTCTTCCGCCCGCCGCTGCCGGTGTGGGTCCAGCGGCCGTCGCGCTCGCGCCCGCGCTGGTCGCACTCGCGATGGTCACGGTAGGCCGGGGCGACGGCGCGGCGGCCGGCGGCACTGCCGGTGCCGCTGTCGGGAGGCGCCACGTTGAGGTCGCCGCCGAACACGACGCGGTCGCCGCGGCCGGAGGCGGCGTCGAGGAGCTGCCCGATCTGCCTGGTGCGGTAGGGGGCGCCCGGCTGCCGGTCGTCGTAGCCGGTGCCCGCGGACAGGTGGGTGTTGCAGGCCCGCACGCGGATGGCGCGGATGGTCGCGCAGAGGGCGGCGCGCCTGACGTACCAGGGCGGGGCGGCCAGTGGCAGGGTGCGGAAGGTGGCGGCGTGCCCGGCCACGGCGACGGCGATGCTCTGCGCGCCCCTGGGACGTCCCAGACGGTCGGGGTGGCAGGGGTAGGGGGTGCCGTCGGCGGCGAGCAGGCTCCACGACCCCACGGTCCAGGGCCGGCCGGTGCGGGCTTCGAGCGAGAGCTCCAGCGTGCCGGTGGCGCCGGAGCAGAACTCCTGCAGGAAGATCAGGTCTGCCCGGATCGGCCCGCGTGCGGCGTGGTGCCCGATGTTCCACGCCAGCTCCTGGGCGCCGGCCCGGTAGAGGGAACAGGCGGGGTTGGTCCCGGCGCAGACGTTCCAGGTCATCACCGAGAGCGGGGTGCGAGCGGGCGTGACGGGCGCGGCCGCGAGCACCACCGCCATGAAGGCCTCTCGCATCATGGGAGGCATCCAACCAGACGGGCCGGACGGGAAGGCGGCATCCGGCGGATGCCGCCTTCCGGTGACCGGAGGTCAGGGACGCTCGGTCTCCAGGCGGACCGTCTCCTCCACGGTCATCTCGCTGCGCAGGCGCAGCGCCGGGTCGATCGGGCGCAGGTAGGTCTGCCTGACGCCCGGCACCTGGTCCTCGATCACGAACGTGGCCTTGGTGTAGACCTCCGCGCCGGGCTCGCGTACCTGGGGCAGCACCTTGAAGTCGGCGGTGAGCAGGTCACGCTCGATCTTCGTCAGCACGTAGCCGCGCTGGTTGTTGTAGAACTTCAGGTGCGGGTTGATCTGCAGGAACGGGTGTGCGGCGGGGTCGGAGTCGCCGCCGTCGCCGCCGGTGGAGATCGAGGTCGCCACCAGCTCGGAGCCGACCGATGGGCCGGTCGGGTCGTCGTAGTCGAGCTTGAGGTCGCCGGCCCAGTGCGCGTGCACGTCTCCGGTGAGCACGACGGGGTTGCGCACCTCGGCGTCGAGCCAGCCCTGCGTGATGCGGCGGCGGGAGGCGACGTAGCCGTCCCAGGCGTCCTGGCTGGTGATCTTGGCGGGGCCGGCGTTGTTGTCGCGCTGGGCGAAGAAGACCTGCTGGCCGAGGATGTCCCACTGGGCGCGCGACCGGCGGAAGCCGTCGAGCAGCCACTCCTCCTGAGCGGCCCCGGTGATCGACCTGGCCGGGTCGACGGCGGCCGGGCAGTCGCGGTAGCCGTCGCCGCAGCCCTGGTCGTCGCGGTACTGCCGGGTGTCGAGCATGTGGAAGGTGGCCATCCGGCCCCACTGGACGCGCCGGTAGAGCTGCATGTCGATGCCACGCGGGATGGAGGTGCGGCGCAGCGGCATGTTCTCGTAGTAGGCGCGGAAGGCGGCCTCGCGCCGGGCCAGGAAGTTCGGCTGCGGCACCTCGGGCTTCTCCGCCACCTCGTCGGCCCAGTTGTTGTCGAGCTCGTGGTCGTCCCACACGACCAGCCAGGGCGCAGCGGCGTGCGCGGCCTGCAGGTCCGGGTCGGTCTTGTACTGGGCGTGGCGCTGGCGGTAGTTGGCCAGTGTCTCGGTCTCGGGGCCCTCGTGGTGGCGGACGTTGCCCCCGGGGCTGTTGTAGGTGTTCTTCGTGTACTCGTACTGGTAGTCGCCCAGGTGCAGGACGATGTCGGGGTGCTCTTCGGCCAGCCTGCGATAGGAGGTGAAGTAGCCGTGCTCGTACTGGGCGCAGGAGACGAACGCCATCGCCAGCGGCCCGCCGTAGGACTGGGGGTGCGGCGCGGTCAGCGCCCGGCCCACCGGTGAGATGTAGGGGCCGACGCGGAAGCGATACCAGTACTCGCGGCCGGCGCTGAGGTGGCCCACCTCGACGTGCACGCTGTGGCCCCACTCGGGGGTGGCCACCGCCACGCCGGAGCGGACCAGGCGGCGGCAGCGCTCGTCGGCGTAGACCTGCCAGAGCACGGGGAACGGGCGTTGCGGCATGCCGCCGAGGCCGTCCTCGGCCAGAGGCTGCTGGGCCAGCCTGGTCCACAGCACGAAGCCGGCCGGGTCCGGGTCGCCGGAGGCGACGCCGAGGGTGAACGGGTCGGTTCGCAGCCCGCGCGAGGCCAGGCTCCGCGCGGTCTCCGTGGCGGGGTCGGGATCGGCGTGCGCGGCGGCGGCCGGGACGGCCGCGGCGGCGCCCGCCGCTAAGCCGGTGACGAGGAAGTGCCGGCGGTTGAGCTTGGGCATGGGTGCTCCTGGGGCGATCAGGGCCTGGGGACGACCGGTAGCTTGACTCAGGACCATGACTGCAAAGTGAACTCCACGCAACACCAAAAAGACGACACCCTTCGCGGATGTCGCCTTATTTGGAAATTTTCACCGTCGCATCACGACGCCCGCCGCTGCGACGTGGCGGTTACCAGCCGCGCTCGGCCAGACGGTGCGGCTGCGGGATCTCGTCGACGTTGATGCCCACCATGGCCTCGCCCAGGCCGCGCGAGACCTTGGCGATGACGTCCGGGTCGTCGTAGAACGTGGTGGCCTTGACGATGGCGGCGGCGCGCTTGGCCGGGTCGCCGGACTTGAAGATGCCGGAGCCGACGAACACGCCCTCGGCGCCGAGCTGCATCATCATCGCGGCGTCGGCCGGGGTGGCGATGCCGCCCGCGGTGAACAGCACGACCGGCAGCTTGCCGCTGCGGGCCACCTCGGCGACCAGCTCGTAGGGCGCCTGCAGTTCCTTGGCCGCGACGTACAGCTCGTCCTCGGGCAGCGTGCTGAGGCGCTTGAGCTCGGCGCGGATGGTCCGCATGTGGGTGACGGCGTTGGAGACGTCGCCGGTGCCCGCCTCGCCCTTGGAGCGGATCATGGCCGCGCCCTCGGTGATGCGGCGCAGCGCCTCGCCCAGGTTGGTCGCGCCACAGACGAAGGGCACGGTGAACTGCCACTTGTCGATGTGGTTGGCGTAGTCGGCCGGGGTGAGCACCTCGGACTCGTCGACGTAGTCGACGCCGAGCGCCTGCAGGACGCGGGCCTCGACGAAGTGGCCGATGCGGGCCTTGGCCATGACCGGGATCGAGACCGCGGCGACGATGCCGTCGATCATGTCCGGGTCGCTCATCCTGGAGACACCGCCCTGGGCGCGGATGTCGGCCGGCACGCGCTCCAGCGCCATGACGGCGACGGCCCCGGCGTCCTCGGCGATCTTGGCCTGCTCGGCTGTGACGACGTCCATGATGACGCCACCCTTGAGCATCTCGGCCATGCCTCGCTTGACCCGGGCGGTGCCGGTGACGGGGCCGGTGGTTGAAGCGGTTTCGGGCGTGCTGCTGGACACGGTCTTCCTCACGGGCTCTGGGGGGAACGGTAAGTTATCAAACCCATCGTAGGTCCTGAGGCACTCCTCCCCGCCTGCCACCTTGTCAGCAATGGCGGGGAGTTCTGTACGTCAAGGCGTCACGGGCTTGCGGCTGGCGAGCGCCACCCAGACCTGGCCGGGCGCGAAGTTCATCGGCTCGCCGGTCTGTGTGGTGAACGTCGTGCCACCGTCCTCCGATTCCCGCTCCCACTTCGCCTTGTACGCCTTGCCCTCGCGCAGCACGATCGCCGAGCCCTTGCCGACGGTGTGCACCAGGGGCGTGTAGCTCTGGTTCTTGTCGTGGAACTCCGAGCGCTCGGTCTTGGTGTACTGGATGACGATCGTGGGGGCGCCGAGCTGCCCGCCCTCGGCGGCCATGTCCTTCTTGCCGTCCTGCCAGATCATCCACTGCTTGTTCGCCTCGGACCAGGCGAAGGTGAGGCGGGCGGCGGGCCACTTGACGGTGTACGACCTGCGCTCGACGCCGCCCTCCGCCGGAGCGTCGCCGAAGGTGAAGCCGATGTCCTTGGCCTTGCTCGCCTTGGGCGCCGAGCTCAGGAGCTTCTTGGTGTTGGCGAACAGGTTGTAGGGGGCGAAGCGGCCGGGCTGGCGGAAGTACGCGCCCGGCGCCCTGCTGTCGGAGACGTCGAAGAGCGACGCCTCGGCGATAAACGGCAGCATCTTGCTCTGCGCGCCGGAATAGGCGAAGGCGGGCTTGCCGAACATCGGCGCGATGTGCAGGTCGGAGATGCGGGCGCTGCGGACCGGCCCCACCTTGGCCGGGATCTTCGAGGAGAAGACGGCCATCAGGCGGGTCAGGCCGGCCTCGACCTGCTCGACATAGACGATGTCGGCGCTCTTGAGCCCCAGCTGGGGCTTGCCGGCCCCGGTGTTCTCGATCTTCACGGCGAGCACCGGCCTGGCCGACTTGAGTGGTTTGCCGGTGAAGGGGTGCAGTTTCTCCGGGGTCGGCTCCTCCACCGGCCCGCTGGAGGTGGCTGCCGCGTCGGGCGCCTGACCGGCAGCGGGCTCGTCGGACGAGCAGGCCGCGACGGGCATCAGGACAGCCACTCCGGCCAGTGTCAAGGTGATCATCCGGGGTAGCCGCACGTGTACACTCCTCCGCTTTTGCCCAGAACGGAAGGAAGCTTACCGGTCTATCCAAAATCGGGTCATTCAGTTGCCATGGCCGCCGGCGGATTGTCATCGATCTCGAAAAACCGCGGGTATTCGGTGTGTCCCGCCAGGCGCAGCGTCCGCGCCAGCCACCGGCGCTGCGCGGTGCGCGTGACGCCCACCGCGTTGTTGTAGAAGCGGCGCGAGTAGACGACCTTGGTCACCGCCGCGTCGAGCTCCTCCAGCAGGTCCTCGCCGCCGGGCGACTCCGACAACTTCTCCCTGAACCGCTCCTGGTCCACCGCCGCCCGCAGGGCACGCGACAGGTCGCTCTCGGCGTGCTCGCGCTCCTCCGGGCCCGCCATCCTGGCCTCGTGCGCCGCCGCCGCGAGCACCAGCGAGGTCGCCGGATCGAGCAGCCGCGAGCCCGCCAGCTCCAGCACCACCGCCCGGCGCCGCACCAGCGCCGCCTCCAGCGCCTCCCGGGCCAGCTCCAGACGGATGTGCAGCCGGTCCAGGCGGCCCGCCCGCCAGGAGATGTAGACGGCCGTGAGCACCACGACGATGCCCACGATCAGGACGATCAAGGTGGATGTCACAGGTCTTCCTCCACCCGGCCGGCGCCGCCGGCCGCCACCGTCTCGTACACCCGCACCACGTCCCTGGCCACCGTCGACCAGTCGTACTTCATGACCGCCACCAGCGCCTCCTCCGCCAGCTTGGCCCGCCGCTCCGGCGCGTCCAGCAGCGCCGCCGCCTCCCGCGCCAGCGAGCCTGGGTCGCCGTTGGCGAACAGCGCGCCCGCCTGGCCGTCGCCGAGCACCCGGCGGAAGGCCGGGATGTCGCTGGCCAGCACCGTCGCGCCGGAGGCCATCGCCTCGGCCAGCACGATGCCGAAACTCTCGCCGCGCGTGTTGGGAGCGCAGAACACGTCGACCGAATGGTAGGCGCGGATCTTGTCGGCCTCGCTCACCATGCCGAGCACCGTGACCCGGTCGTGGAACCGCTTGGGCACCCGCTCGTACACGTCCTTGGCCTCACCGGGACCGGCGATCAGCAGCTTCAGCTCCGGCCGCTCGGCGGCCAGCGTCCCGAAGGCGTCGAGCAGGATCGGCAGGCCCTTGCGCTCCTCGTCCATCCGGCCGAGGAAGCCGATCGTCGCGCCGTCGGGCCCCCAGCCGTCCAGCGGCTCGGCCTCGGTGTAGCGGCCCACGGTCACCCCGTTGGGGATCAGCACCGTGTCGCCGCCGAACTGCTCGACCAGGCTCTTCCTGGCCGCGTCGGAGACCGCGATGCGCCCGCTGAGCTTCTCCAGCGCGCTGCGCAACAGCGGCTCGGCCACCGCGATCGCCCGCGAGCGCACCCACGACGCGTGGAAGGTCGCCACGATCGGCCCCTTGGCCGCCCAGCAGGCCAGCACGCCCAGGCTCGGCACCAGCGGCTCGTGGATGTGCAGCACGTCGAAGCCGCCGTCGCGCACCCAGCGGCGCACCCGGGCGGCCGAGATGAACCCGAACGACATCCTGGCCACCGACCCGTTGTAGGGCACCGGCACCGCCCTGCCGGCCCCGGTCACGTACGGCGGCAGCTCGTCGTCGTCACTGGCCGGCGCGATCACCGACACCTCGTGCCCGTGCCCTATCAGGGCCTGCGCCAGGTCGTCGACATGCTGTTTGACCCCGCCCGGCATGTCCCACGAGTACGGGCAGACGATGCCTATCCTCATGGACGCAGGTCCTCCAGCCACAGCCGCTGCAGCATGTGCCAGTCCTCGGGGTGCTCGATGATGCCCTTCTCGAACACGCCGGTCAGCGCCTGCGCCACGGCCGCGACCTTCTCCTGGCGGGTGCCCTCCTGCGGGACCGGGATCTCCTCGTGGATGTGGATCCCCCAGTCGTCGCCCACGAAGTAGACGATCGCCGGCAGCAGCGCCGCGCCCGTCTGCACCGCCAGCAGCGGCGGGCCGGCGGGCACCTTGGTCGCCCCGCCGAAGAACTCCACCTCGATGCCGCTCTTGGTGAGGTCCCGCTCGGCCGGCAGGCACACCACGCCGCCCTTGCGCACGCGCGTGGCCAGCGTGCCGAAGTTGTGCCCGTCGCCGCCGGTCAGCGGCAGCACCTCCATGCCGAGGCCCTCGCGGAAACGCACGTAGCGGCGGAACAGCGACTCCGGCTTGAGCCGCTCGGCGACCGTGGTGAACGGGTGACCGATTCCCACCAGCCAGGCTCCCGCCTGGTCCCAGTTGCCCATGTGCGGCAGCGCCAGCACCACGCCCCGGCCGGCCGCCACGTTCTCGTGCACGTGCTCGGCGCCGATCGCGTGGGTGCGCCGCACGATCTCCTCGGTGCTCATCTTCGGCAGCCGGAAGACCTCGTGAAAGTAGCGGAAGTACGAGCGCATGCCGGTCCTGGTCAGCTCGCGCAGCTCGGGGCTGCCGGGCTCCAGCCCCGTCACCCGGGCCAGGTTGGACTCCAGCCGGCGCACCGACCTGCCCCCCTTGCGCCACACCCGGTCGGCCATGAACCTGAAGACCGCCGCCGTCGGCCGTTCGGGCAGCAGCGGGACCAGCGTCCAGCCGGCCGCGAACCCCGCGGCCACGACGCGATCGGTGACTGACGGCTTGTCGCTCATCGCTCCCTCGTCTGACGGTAGACATGAACCGCACGTTGCACAACGGTGACGGCACTGGCCGCCGCGAGCAACCACATGCCGGCCGCCAGGACGTAGGGCACGCCGAGCCCGCCGAAGCAGGTGGCCACCAGGACCACGACCAGCCGCTCCGGCCGCTCGGCCAGGCCCACGTCGCAGGTGAGCCCGAGCCCCTCGGCCCGCGCCTTGGCGTAGGACACCAGCAGGCCCGCCACCAGGCAGAACAGCGTCACCCCGACCAGCAGCGCGTCGCGGATGGAGAAGAAGTAGAGGATCAGCCCGGCGAAGATGGCGGCGTCGGCCACCCGGTCGAGCGTGGAGTCCAGGAACGCCCCCCAGGTGCTGCCCCCTCCCCCGCCCATCCGCGCCACCAGGCCGTCGAGCAGGTCGAACAGCACGAAGACAGTGATCACCACGGCGCCCGCGGGGAGCAGTCCCATGGGGAAGAAGAACAGGGCGGAGACGACGGTGCCGAGGGTGCCGATCGCCGTGACGGCGTTCGGGCCGATCCCGCGGCGGACCAGTGCCCTGCCCAGCGGGGTGAGTATCCGGGTCATGGCCGGGCGCAGGAGTTTGAGCATCGCGTTGTCGATCGTAGGCCATACGAGGACCGACGACTTTCTTTGCCCCATCCCCCTTGTGATATCCGCCACAGGGGTATTTGGTGAACACACCGCGTCCATGCGGTCCTGATCCCCTCCGTGCGGGCGCGGCATTGGCACGCATCAACGAGGACGCGGGAGGCGATGTGGCGGAAAAGCACGCAACCGGTGCCATGGGAGCCGCGGGCAGGGCACCAGCGGCCGACAAGGCGGACGCGATACGCAATGTCGTCTTGGTCGGCCATTCAGGATCGGGCAAGACGACCCTCGTCGAGCAACTTCTGGCCGTCACCGGCACGATCCAGCGCGCCGGCCGGGTGGAGGACGGCAACACCGTCAGCGACTTCGACGAGGTCGAGGTCCGCCAGCAGCGCTCGGTCAACCTCGCGCTGGCACCCCTCACGCACAACGACATCAAGATCAACCTGCTGGACACCCCCGGCTACGCCGACTTCGTCGGAGACCTGCGCGCCGGGCTGCGCGCCGCCGACGCCGCGCTGTTCGTCGTGTCCGCCTGCGACGGCATCGACGGCCTGACGCAGATGCTGTGGGAGGAATGCACCCGGGTCGGCATGCCCAGAGCCGTCGTGATCACCAAGATCGACCACCAGCGGGCCGACTTCGACGAGGTGCTCGCCTCCTGCCAGGACGTCTTCGGCGACGGCGTCGCCCCCCTCTACCTGCCAGTGATCACCAACGGGCACGTGAACGGCCTGATCGGGCTGCTGACGCAGAAGTTCTACAACTACGCCACCGGCACCCGCACGGAGAAGGACCCCGGAGCGGAGTACGAGAGCCAGATCGAGGACTATCGAGGCGTCCTGATCGAGGGCATCATCCAGGAGAGCGAGGACGAGTCGCTCATGGAGCGCTACCTCGAGGGTGAGGACATAGGCACCGACGTCCTCATCGACGACCTGGAGAAGGCCGTCGCCAGAGGCAGCTTCTACCCCGTGCTCTGCACCGGCCTCGGCGTGGGCGCCACCGAACTGCTCGAACTCATCACCCAGGGTTTCCCCTCCCCGCTCGAACATCCCATGCCCGAGATCACCAGCCTCGACGGCAAGCCGGTCCAGGGCATCACATGCGACCCCGACGGCCCCCTGGTCGCCGAGGTCGTCAAGACGACCAGCGACCCGTACGTGGGCCGCATCAGCCTGGTCCGCGTCTTCTCCGGCACGCTGCGCCCCGACATGACCGTGCACGTCTCCGGGCACGGCCTGGCCGACCGCGGGCACGAGGACCACGACCTCGACGAACGCATCGGAGCTCTGACCGGTCCCCTCGGCAAGCAGCAGCGCGGCGCCGCCAAGGGCATGGCCGGCGACATCCTGGCCGTGGCCAAGCTGTCGAGGGCCGAGACCGGCGACACGCTCTCCGACGTGGACCGGCCCCTGCTCATGACCTCCTGGACGATGCCGGAGCCGCTGCTGCCGGTCGCGATCCGGGCCAAGTCGAAGGCCGACGAGGACAAGCTCTCCCAGGCGCTGGGCCGGCTGGTGGCCGAAGACCCGACGCTGCGCCTGGAGAACAACGCCGAGACCCGGCAGCTCGTCCTGTGGTGCATGGGCGAGGCCCACACCGACGTGCTGCTGGACCGGCTGTCCAAACGCCACGGCGTCGAGGTCGAGCGGGTCGAGCTGCGAGTGCCGCTGCGCGAGACGTTCGGCGGCAGGTGCCAGGCGATGGGCCGCAACGTCAAGCAGACCGGCGGCCACGGCCAGTACGCCATCTGCCACCTCGAGGTCGAGCCGCTGCCGTCCGGCGGCGGGTTCGAGTTCGTCGACAAGATCGTCGGCGGGGTGGTGCCCAGGCAGTTCATCCCGTCGGTCGAGAAGGGCGTGCGGGCGCAGATGGAGCGGGGCGTCGTCGCCGGCTACCCGATGGTGGACGTGCGCGTCACCCTGTACGACGGCAAGGCGCACTCGGTGGACTCCTCCGACATGGCCTTCCAGATCGCCGGCCAGCTCGCGCTGAAGGAGGCCGCCGCCAAGGTGCCGACGCTGCTGCTGGAGCCGGTCGACGAGCTGTCGGTGCTGGTCGCCGACGAGCACGTCGGCTCGGTGATGTCCGACCTGTCCTCACGCCGCGGACGGGTGCTGGGCACCGAGCCGGTGGGCACGGGACGCACGCTGGTCAAGGCCGAGGTCCCCGAGCTGGAGATCACCCGCTACGCCATCGACCTGCGATCCATGTCGCACGGCACCGGCACCTTCCAGCGCACGTTCCTGCGATACGAGCCGTTGCCGACGCACCTGGCCGGCAAGGTCACCGAGACGGACTGACCGTGACGGAGCCGGGAGGTCGTCCCTCCCGGCCCATCACTACCATTTCATCACAAAAGTATCACGAGTCGATTTCCCTTTTCCGTCCAGAGCATAAGGGCGCTGATGCCACACTGGGTGGCATTATGCGAACCGGACGCCCACTCCTAGCCGTTGCCGCCCTCGCGATCGTCTCCACCGGTGCCGCCTACGCCTTCGGCCCCGGCGCTGACCGGAGCACGGCGGCCGCCACGGCCAAGAAGAAGACGACCGAGACGGTGGAGACCGCCGCCTGCACCGCCGACGCCCGATTTCCCAAGCGGCAACTGCGCGGCGTGTGGATCGCCACCGTGCAGAACATCGACTGGCCGTCCCGCAAGGGCCTGGCGATCGACCGCCAGAAGGCCGAGTACGTCAAGCTGCTCGACGCCGCCGTAAAGCGCCGGCTCAACGCGGTGTTCGTCCAGGTGCGGCCCGCCGCGGACGCGGTCTACAGGTCCCCGCTCGAGCCGTGGTCTCAGTTCCTCACCGGCACCGCGGGCAAGGACCCGGGCTGGGACCCGCTGCCGTTCCTCATCCAGGAGTCGCACAAGCGCGGCATGGAGTTTCACGCCTGGTTCAACCCGTACCGGGCCTCCTACGACGCGAACATCGCCAAGCTCCCCGCGAACCATCCCGCGCGCCGGCATCCGGGCTGGACCGTCAAGTACGGTGATCGCCTCTACTTCAACCCCGGCCTGCCGCAGGTCCGCGAGCACGTCAACAAGGTCGTCACCGACGTGGTGAAGCGATACGACATCGACGGCGTGCACTTCGACGACTACTTCTACCCCTATCCGGTGGCCGGGGCCACGTTCAACGACTCCGCCGCCTTTACAAAGTATGGCAAGGGCAAGAAGCTCGCCGACTGGCGCCGCGAGAACGTCAACAAGCTCATCGCCGAGATCGACGAGACGGTCCACGCCACCAAGCAGCACGTCAAGTTCGGCGTCAGCCCGTTCGGCATCTGGCGCAACAAGTCGAACGACCCGAAGGGCTCCAACACCTCGGGCATGTCCGCCTACGACTCGATCTACGCCGACGCCCGCGCCTGGATCAAGTCCGGCACCGTCGACTACGTCCTCCCCCAGCTCTACTGGTCTCGCGAGCACAAGCTGGCCGGCTACAAGGCGCTCGCGTCCTGGTGGTCCGGCGCCGTCAAGGGGACCGACGTCCAGCTCTACATCGGCCAGGCCCTCTACCGGGTCGGCGCCAAGGACGAGCCCGCCTGGACCAAGCCCGGCGAGCTGTCGGCCCACCTGACGATCAACCGCGCCTTCAAGCAGATCGACGGGGACGTCTACTTCAGCGGCAAGAACCTGCTGACCAACCCGCTGGGCGCCATCGACCAGGTCGCCAGGACGCACTACAGCCGTCCGGCCCTGCTGCCCCTGATGCCGGCCCGTGGCGACCAGGCCCCGGCCAAGCCCTCCGACGTCAAGGCCGCCGGCACCGCCGTGACGTGGACGGCCTCGCCGGGAGCGCGCTCGTACGCCGTCTACCGGGTGCCGAAGTCGGGCCAGGACTGCCACACCACCGACGCCCGCAACCTGGTCGCCGTGGTCAACGGCCCGGCGTTCACCGCCAAGTCCCCGGGCACCTACCTGGTGACGTCTCTGGACCGGCTGCACAACGAGAGCAAGGCGGTCAAGGTCAAGGCGGGCGGGGCGTAGGTCCTCTCCGAGGTCACTTCCAGGCGTCGGCGAGCATCTGGCGGGTGTCGCGCAGGAGCTGCGGCAGCACCTTGGTCTGCGCGACCACCGGCATGAAGTTGGTGTCGCCGCCCCACCTCGGCACCACGTGCTGGTGCAGGTGGGCGGCGATGCCGGCGCCCGCCACGTGGCCCAGGTTCATGCCGACGTTGAAGCCCTGCGCCCCGCTGGCCGCGCGCAGGGCCCGCACCGCCCGCTGGGTGAACTCGCCCAGCTCCACGAGCTCGGCGGCGTCGAGCTCGTCGTAGTCCGACACGTGCCGGTAGGGCACCACCATCAGGTGCCCCGAGTTGTAGGGGTAGAGGTTGAGCACCGCGTACACGACCTCGCCCCTGGCGACGACCAGGCCCTCCTCGTCGGTCATCTTGGGGATCGCGTCGAACGGGCAGCCGTCGTCCGGCCCTGATCCCGTCGGCTTGTTCTCGCCCTTGATGTAGGCCATGCGATGCGGGGTCCACAGACGCTGGAAGTTGTCGGGCTCCCCGGCTCCTGCCTGATCGTGCATATCTAGCAGCATAGGGCCACAGGTCGGCGGACAAACGGGGTGCTCATCCGGCACAATCCAGACACGCCCGAAGGAGGCTGACATGAGCGACGCCCTAGCCGAGCACACCGCCCCGACCGAGCCCCCCGCTGAGCATCCCGAGACCCCCGAACCCGCCGACGACACCCTCACGCACACGCACAACGGCTCCGCCGAACCGGCCACGCCGTACGGAGAGCTGTCGCCGACCTCCCACACCGCCGTCGTCAAGGGCCGGATCAAGGTGGCCGACGAGGTGGTGGAGAAGGTCGCCGCGCTGGCCACCCTGGAGGTGGCCGGCGTCGCCGACATGGGCGGCGACCTCGCGCGCGCCTTCGAGTCCGTACGCGACCGCATCGGCATCGGATCCCGGCGCGGCAACCAGGGGGTCAGCGCCCAGATCCAGGACCGCCAGGTGGGCATCGACCTCACGATCGTGGTCGAGTACGGCCACGTGGTGATGGAGGTCGCCTCGGAGGTCAAGGCCAACGTCGCCCGGAGCGTGAGCCGGATGCTGGGCATGCGGGTCGTGGAGGTGAACGTGACGGTCGACGACGTCCGCCTCCCGGGCGAGGGCAGGCCGGACGGCGAGGCTCAGGAGGAGGAGCCGTTCTGAACTGAGCGACCGCTCCACCGGCAGCCGGCGCCTGGCCCAGCGCACGTGGCCCGGGGCCCCGGGCCTCGGGCCTCGGCCGCCCCGGCTCACTTCAGCCGGGTCATCTGCGAGTCGTAGCCGCCACCGCCCGGGTACACCCACGCGCCGGAGACCGAGTCGCCGTCAGGGGCGAACGTGCCCCTGTAGTAGGCGGGCGAGCCCTTCTCGCCGCCCCAGATGGTGAGCGTGTCGCCGTCGAGCTCGTACACGTAGTCGAAGGTGTTGCCCTGGCTGTCGTAGTAGCGGGACTTGATGTCCTCGCTGGGCTTGTCCGCGCCGAAGGGCCGCTCCCGGCCGATCATCTCCACACCCTTGACCTGCTGGCCGTACTGCTCCATGTCGACGTCCTGGACCAGGAAGAAGCCGCCGTCGAGCCAGCGGTAGGTGACGGTGCCCTCGGTGCCGCCGGTCACCCGCCAGGTGCCCACGAGCCGGTCCAGGGCCCTGATCTGGGCGTCGGGCTGTGCGTCGGGCTGGGCGTACTCGGTCATGGTGATCGTCCCTTTCGTTCGTCGTCGTGGTTACACCCGTATGACCGGAGGGCGCGGCGAAAGGAATCGGTCCAGCGGCGAGAAATCGTAAATTTCCTGTTTTCGCTGGTCAGAGCACCTCGGGGAGGCCGAAGGCGGGGAGTACGTCCGGGCCGAACGTGGTGATCTCCACGATCAGGCCCTCCTCGATGCGCACCACGTCGAGGTTGACGGCCGTGAAGGAGGTCTCGCCGTCGCGCCGGACGTAGTTGGCCACGGCGGGCCGCCGGTTGGCGGAGGTGAGGATCGAGCGCCACTCGCCCCACGCCTGCGGCCCTTCCAAGACCGGACGCCACATGTCGAGGATCGCCTCGCGCCCGGCATAGAGCAGGACGGCGGGCGGCATCGCCTGGCGGGCGTCCTCGCGGAGCAGCGCGGCCAGGGCCACGAGGTCGCCCTCCTCCGAGGCGCGCATGTAACGCCGCAGGACCGCCTTCTCCTCATCGCTGGGCTCGGTGGCCGGGCTCCACTGCGAGCGCTGCTCGGGCAGGTGGAGGCGGAGCGTCGCCCGGGCCCGCTGCAGCGCGCTCTTGACCGCCGTCACGCTCAGCTCCAGCGCCCCGGCGGTCTCCGTGGCCGGCCAGCCGGCCACATCGCGCAGGATGAGCACCGCCCGCTGGCGCGCCGGCAGGTGCTGGATGGCCGCCAGGTAGGCCAGCTCGATCGTCTCCCTGGCGACGGCGACCGCGTCGGGCTCCCCCTCACCGGGCCCGGCCAGGTCGAGCAGCCGATCCGGGTAGGGCTGCAGCCAGGGCACCTCCGCCAGCGCCGACCGGTCGGCGCCCTGCATGGTCATCACCACCTCGCGCGAGCGGGCCGGCCCTGACAGGGCGTCGAGGCACACGTTGGTGGCGATCCGGTAGAGCCACGCCCTGAACGTCGAGCGTCCCTCGAACGTCTCACGCCTGCGCCACGCCCGCAGCAGCGCCTCCTGCACCATGTCCTCGGCATCGGTGTAGGAGCCGAGCATCCGGTAGCAGTGCACCTGCAGCTCGTGCCGGTGGCGCTCGGCGAGCTCGGCGAACCCCGCCTGGTCACCGGCCCGGATCAGCGCGGCCACCTCGTCGCCCTCGCCCTCCTGGATCGACGCGGTGACCTCGCCGCCTTCGCCCGCCCGTGATGCCCGCTGTGGCCCTGTCACCGCACCTGCTCCCCCGGCTCGCCGTCTTCGCCGGTCATCGTAGACCTGGAGACCGACGGATTCCGCGCATGCCCGGTTTAGGGTGAAGGGCATGGCGGATCACCTGGAACCCATGCCGACCGACTGGCAGCGCGCCCTGGCCGTGGTGGCGCACCCGGACGACCTCGAATACGGCTGCGCGGCGGCCGTGGCCACCTGGACCGGCGAGGGCCGCGAGGTCTCCTATCTCATCGCCACGCGCGGCGAGGCGGGCATCGACACCCTCGAACCCGCCAAGGCGGCCCCGGTCCGCGAGCAGGAGGAGCGCGCCAGCGCCGCGGTCGTCGGCGTGACCACCGTGGAGTTCCTCGACCACGCCGACGGGGTGATCGAGTACGGCACCGCGCTGCGCCGCGACCTCGCGGCCGCCATCCGCAGGCACCGCCCCGAGCTGCTGATCACCTTGAACTTCGACGACACCTGGGGCGGCACGGCCTGGAACACCCCCGACCACAGGGCGGTGGGCAGGGCCACGATGGACGCCGCCGCCGACGCTGGAAATAGGTGGATATTTCCGGATACCGATGCTGAGCCGTGGGGCGGCGTCCGCTGGGTCGCCGTCGCGGGCAGCGACTCCCCCACCCACGCCGTCGACGTCACCGGCGGGCTGGAGGCGGGCGTGCGATCCCTCACCGAGCACCGCGCCTACATCGAGGCCCTCACCGACGAGGACCCGCGGACCTACGCCCGCACCCTCGTCGAAGGCTTCGCCCACGAGGCGGCGGGCAGCTTCGGCGGCCGCCCCGCCGTCACCTTCCGCCTCTTCCCGCGCTGACCGGCGAGGCTCCAGGCCCGAAGGGGGCTCGGCGGAAGCCGGGAGCCCGCCTCGAAGCGGCCGGAGCCGGGGAGCAGCGCGAAGAGCCCGGCACAGGCCGCCTTGAAAGCCATGGAAAGCCCGGCACGAGGAGGCGGGAACCGGACTCCCCGACTCAAGCGCGCATCGGAAGTCGTGCCCCGGTCAACGGCGACCGGGGGCACCGATCAGACCTGGACCCGGCGCTCGACGGAGTCGACGATCTCGGCGACGGCCTCGTCCACCGGGACGCCGTTCTTCTGCTCGCCGTTGCGGTAGCGGAAGGACACCGCGCCGTTGGCGATGTCGTCGTCGCCCGCGAGGATCATGAACGGGACCTTGGACTTCTGCGCGTTGCGGATCTTCTTCTGCATGCGGTCGTCGGCCGTGTCGACCTCGACCCGGATGCCGCGCTCGCGCAGCCGCTTGGCGACGTCCTGCAGATAGGGCGCGTGGGCGTCGGCGATCGGGATGCCGACGACCTGCACCGGGGCCAGCCACGGAGGGAAGGCGCCGGCGTAGTGCTCGACCAGCACGCCGAGGAAGCGCTCGATCGAGCCGAACAGCGCACGGTGGATCATGACCGGCGTCTGGCGGCTGCCGTCGGCGGCCTGGTATTCGAGCTCGAACCGCTTGGGCTGGTTGAGGTCGAGCTGGATGGTGGACAGCTGCCAGGTGCGGCCGATCGCGTCCTTGGCCTGCACCGAGATCTTGGGGCCGTAGAAGGCCGCGCCGCCCGGGTCGTCGACCAGATCCAGTCCCGACTCCTCGGCCGTCTGGCGCAGCGCCTCGGTGGCCTCGTCCCAGTCGGCCGGGTCGCCGATGAACTTGTCGGAGTCGTCACGGGTGGACAGCTCCAGGTAGAACTCGGACAGGCCGAAGTCGCGCAGCACGCTGAGCACGAAGGTGAGCAGGCTCTTGATCTCGCCGACCATCTGCTCTCTGGTGCAGTAGATGTGCGAGTCGTCCTGCGTCATGCCGCGCACCCGGGTCAGGCCGTGGACCACGCCCGACTTCTCGTAGCGGTAGACGGAGCCGAACTCGCACAGCCGCAGCGGCAGCTCACGGTAGGAGCGCCCGCGCGCCCGGAAGATCAGGTTGTGCATCGGGCAGTTCATGGGCTTGACGCGGTATTCGATCCCCTCCAGCTCGAAGGGGGGGAACATGTCCTCGGCATACCACGGCAGGTGACCGGAGGTCTCGAACAGCGTCGACTTGGTGATGTGCGGGGTGTTGACGAACTCGTAGCCCGCCTCGCCCTGCCGCCTGCGCATGTAATCTTCCATCTCCTTGCGGATGATCCCGCCCTTGGGATGGAAGACCGGCAGGCCGCTGCCCAGCTCGGCCGGGAAGCTGAAGAGGTCCAGCTCGGCGCCGAGCTTGCGGTGGTCGCGCTTCTCCGCCTCCTCCAGCAGCTTGAGGTAGTCGTCCTGCTTGTCGCGGGACTCCCAGGCGGTGCCGTAGATGCGCTGGAGCTGCGGGTTCTTCTCGCTGCCTCGCCAGTAGGCGCCGCCGGAGCGCATGAGCTTGAACGCGGGGATGGACCGGGTCGACGGCACGTGCGGGCCGCGGCACAGGTCCTTCCAGCGCAGGTCGCCGGTCTTGGCGTCGAGGTTGTCGTAGATGGTCAGCTCGCCCGCGCCGACCTCCACCGACTCCTCGTTCTCGGCGCCGCCCTTGAGCCCGATGAGCTCGAGCTTGTAGGGCTCGTCGGCGAGCTCCCGGCGTGCCTCGTCGTCGGTGACGGCGCGGCGGGAGAAGAGCTGGTCCTGCTTGACGATCTCGCGCATGCGCTTCTCGATGCGCTTGAGGTCGTCGGGGTGGAAGGCCTCGGCGACGTCGAAGTCGTAGTAGAAGCCGTTCTCGACCGGCGGGCCGATGCCGAGCCTGGCCTCGGGGAACAGCTCCTGGACCGCCTGGGCCATGACGTGGGCGGTGGAGTGGCGGACGATGGCCCTGCCCTCGTCGCTGCCGACCTCGATGGGCTCGACCACGTCGCCCTCGGCCAGCGGCCGGGCCAGGTCGCGCGGCTCGCCGTTGACCCTGGCCGCGATGACGGTGCGGCCGTCGGCCTCCATCGCCTCGCCGGCCGTCGTGCCGGCCGCGACCACACGCTCGGCTCCGGCGAGGGTGATGCGTAGCTCGGCTGACACGATGACTCCCTTGGATAGCGCTCAAGATGGTGGATCTCGATGCTATCGCGGGTCGTACCCCAGCCTGGTCAGCTGCTGGCGGGTCCCGTGGAAGACGTTGCGGTCGACGGGGGTGTTGGAGTGCTGGTGGATCGTCCAGTCGTGCCACGGCCTGGGCACCACGGGCCTGCCGCGCGGGCTGTGCGGGCTGGCGATCCAGAGCGGGTATTCGCCCAGGCCGGCGCAGTTGCCCGCGCCGGCGAAGGATTGGTAGGTGTAGACGAACGGGCGCACGCCCGCGCGCCGCTCGACCACGCGGCACCAGCGGCGCGCGTAGCGGGCGACCTCCTGGGGCCGCAGGCCGTCGGCGGTCTCCATGTCGATCGCGACCAGGTCGCCGCGGCGCAGTCCGCCCGCCGACGCGATGGTGCGCAGGAAGTGGCGCGCGTGCTCGGCGGGGTCGCCCTTGGGGCGGGCGAAGTGGTAGGCGCCGCAGACGATCCAGCTCTCGCGCATGCCTTCCCAGTTGCGCGCGAACCACCTGTCGGTGTAGTCGCCCCCTTCGGTGGCCTTGGCGAAGGCGAACGCGACCCCTGCTCGGGCGTGATCGCCCCAGTCGACGGAGCCCTGCCAGTTGGACACGTCTATGCCGTGCAGCAAGCCCTTCACCGTGCCGGAGTTTATGGCGAGGCGTACCGGTCAGCTCTTCGACGCGCCGAGGACCACCTCGCGAGTGCGCTCGCGGTCGCCGAAGATCGCGGCCACGAAGTCGGTGGCGCCGGCTTCGGCGAGTCCCTCGATCTGTGCCCTGACGGCGGACTCGTCGCCGACGATCGCCACGTCGCCCGGCCCGGCCGCGCCCTCCCGGTCCAGCATGGCGCGGTAGGAGGGGAGCTGGCCGTACACCGCGAAGATCTCGTTGGCGCGTGCCCTGGCGGCGTCGGGGTCGTCGGTGACGCTGACGGGCAGCGTGCAGACGATGCGCGGGCGCTCACGGCCGGCCTCGGCGGCGGCGGCGTTGATGGTGGGCGCGATGTGCTCGGCGACGGTCTTGGGGCCGGTCATCCACAGGACGGTGCCGTCGGCCACGGTGCCTGCCAGCTTGAGCATGCGCGGGCCGAGCGCGGCGACGAGCACCGGGAAGCCCGCGCCCGGCGTGGTGAGCCTCAGGTTGGCCTTGAGGGTGTCGCCGGTGTACTTGACCTGCTCGCCGCGGGAGGCGGGGACGAGGACGTCCAGATACTCCTTCATGTGCCTGGCCGGCCTGTCGAAGCTGTAGCCGTACATGTTCTCGATCACGATCTGGTGCGAGAGCCCGATGCCGAGCGCCAGCCGCCCGCCGAGGGCGGCGTTTACGGTCATCGCCTGCTGGGCGAGCACGGCCGGGTGGCGCGGGTAGGTGGGCACGACGCCGGTGCCGAGCTCGATGGCGTGGCCGCGTCCCGCGACCGCCAGCGTGGTCAGAGCGTCGAGCCCGAAGATGTTCGACATCCAGGCCGAGTCGAAGCCGTCGTCGACCGCCTGGGCGATCCTGTCGCTCAGCTCGGCGAAAGGATCCTGGCCGGAGGGCTCGTTGAGCATCAGTCCGAATCGCATCGCTCTAGAACTCCATTCTGTTTGGCTCAGGCGAGTGTAACCCCGATCACTCCGGTGGCGAGCGGGTGTCGCCCCGGTCGCCGGGACGAGGATTTGTAAAGTGGTCGTATGACCGACGAACGCGCGGGACAGCCCGCTCAGCCCGCCGACCTGGTCGACGTGCCCAGGCTGGTGACGGCCTACTACGCGCTGCACCCGGACCCCGGCGAGGTGGCCCAGCGGGTGGCGTTCGGCACGTCGGGGCACCGCGGTTCGTCGTCGAAGACGGCGTTCAACGAGGACCACATCCTCGCCACCAGCCAGGCCATCTGCGAATACCGGCAGACGCAGGGCACCGACGGGCCGCTGTTCCTGGGCATCGACACGCACGCGCTGTCGGAGCCCGCGCGGGTGTCGGCGCTCGAGGTGTTCGCCGCCAACGGGGTGCGGGTGCTGATCGACTCGCGCGACGGCTACACGCCGACGCCCGCGGTGTCGCTCGCGATCCTCACCCACAACCGGGGCCGCACGACCGGCCTGGCCGACGGCGTGGTGATCACGCCGTCGCACAACCCGCCGGCCGACGGCGGCTTCAAGTACAACCCGCCGCACGGCGGCCCCGCCGGCACCGACGCCACCACGTGGATCCAGGACCGCGCCAACGAGCTGCTGGCCAAGCGCCTGGAGGGGGTGCGGCGGGTCTCCTACGCCAAGGCCCTGGACCTGGCCGAGCGCTACGACTTCATGGGCTCGTACGTGGACGACCTGCCGTCCGTCGTGGACCTCGACGCGATCCGGGCCTCCGGGGTGCGGATCGGCGCCGACCCGCTGGGCGGCGCGAGCGTCGCCTACTGGGGGGAGATCGCCGAGCGCCACCGCCTCGACCTGACCGTGGTCAATCCGCTGGTGGATCCGACGTGGCGGTTCATGACGCTCGACTGGGACGGCAAGATCCGGATGGACTGCTCGTCGCCGTACGCCATGGCCTCACTCATCGCGAATCGGGATAAATACGATATTTCCACGGGAAACGATGCTGACGCGGACCGGCACGGCGTCGTCACCCCCGACGGCGGCCTGATGAACCCCAACCACTACCTGGCCGTGGCCATCTCCTACCTGTACGAGCACCGCGACGGCTGGCCCGGCGACGCCGGGGTGGGCAAGACGATGGTCAGCAGCATGATCATCGACCGGGTCGCCGAGTCGCTCGGGCGGCGCCTGCACGAGGTGCCGGTGGGCTTCAAGTGGTTCGTGCCGGGCCTGCTCGACGGCTCGCTCGGGTTCGGCGGCGAGGAGAGCGCGGGCGCGGCGTTCCTGCGCCGCGACGGCTCGGCCTGGACGACGGACAAGGACGGGATCATCCTGGCGCTGCTGGCCTCGGAGATCCAGGCCGTCACCGGACGCTCGCCCAGCGAGCACTACCGCTCACTGACCGCCAAGTACGGCGAGCCCGCCTACGCCCGGGTGGACGCTCCGGCGACGCGGGAGGAGAAGGCGGTGCTGGGCAAGCTCTCCGCCGACCAGGTGACCGCCTCCAGTCTGGCCGGCGAGCCGATCACCTCGGTGCAGATCTCGGCTCCCGGCAACGGCGCCGCCCTGGGCGGGGTCAAGGTCTCGACCGCGAGCGCCTGGTTCGCCGCGCGCCCATCGGGCACCGAGGACGTCTACAAGATCTACGCGGAGTCGTTCAAGGGCCCTGACCACCTGGCCGAGGTCCAGCAGGAGGCGCGCCGTCTGGTCTCCTCGGCCCTGGGGTGAGCTCGCGGGCCGCCTCGGCGTGGACGCGGGTGCGGCCCAGGTCGGCCCGGCGGCCGGCCGCGACGCCGTCGCCGTAGCCCGTGCCGCTGGTGCGGGGCACGCTGAGGCGGATGCGCGGGTAGGCCGCCGCCACCGCGCGCTCGACCTCGGCGTGCCGGTCCGCCAGCACCAGCGCGGTGCCCGCCACCGGCGCGGCGGCCTCGGCGGCGGCTTCGGCCTCGCGCAGCAGCCGGTAGACCTCGTCGGTGAAGCCCAGCAGCCACGACCGCCTGTAGGCCCGCACGGCCGGCAGGCCGGGCGGCAGCCGCACCCGCGACAGGCCTGAGGCCATCTGCAGCAGCAGCGACGTGGCCAGCAGCTCGGCCCGCTCCAGATCGGCGGCGAACCCGAACACGTGCACCCGCTGCCCGCCGTCGCCCCGCCCGATGAGCAGCGGGCGGCAGCGCAGGGCCTGGGCGACCAGGCTGACCAGACGCGCCTTCTCCCTGGCCCAGGGACCTGGCAGGGTGACGATCCGGTCGCCGGGAGCCTGGCGGGGCCGCTCCGGATCGAGGGAGTCGATGCCGTACTTGGCCATGAGCGCGGACGCCGCCGCCATGAAGGCAGCCCGCTCGTGCTCGTTGTCCGTGCGCTCGGCCTTGGCCAGCAGTTTCCTGACCCGTTCGAGCGTGCGTTCGCGCACCCCGCTCCCCCGCTTTTAGGACTTGGTCAGCACCCGCCCGTCGTCGGCGATGGCCGGGAAGGCGCCGGTGTCGACGATTCCGTGCTGCTGGTAGAGCGCCTCGATGAGGGCGTGCGCCCGTGGCTCCAGCTTCCACAGGGAACGATACTCGCGGGCGGTGGCCAGCGAGAGGCCGATCTCCTGCGCGATGTCGACCGTGCGCGGCACGATGCCCTTGGCGATCTGCCGGTCCCAGAACTCGCGGGCCGCCCTCATCAGCGCCGCCCGTTGCGCGGTGTCGACGACCTGCGGGGTGGTGTCGAGCACCTCGTCCTCGTCCTCCTCGTCCACGAGCTCGGCCAGCGCCGGCGGCAGCGCGGGGCGGGCGGGCACGGGGTGATGGTCGGCACGCGGCTCCCACGGCACGCGCGGGTCGGCGTCGATGAGGGCGGAGGTGTTGTAGAGGGCGGCGATCTGGGCGAGCAGGGCCTCCTGGCGGGCCGTGTCGACGGCCAGGCCGGTGTGCTCGACGGCCTGGTCCATGGCCTTGTCCAGCTTGGCCAGCGCGGCGCGGACCTTCCTGTCGGAGGCGCCGCCCTCGCGCAGCGCCTTGGCCCGCTTGGCGGCCAGCGCGACGCGGGTGAGCCTGCGGTGCGCGTCGACCTCGCTGGCCGTGCGGTCGCTCACCTCGGCCACGCCCAGCCTGACCAGCAGCCGTTCGGGGGTCAGGCGCCAGTTGATCCGGCCGGTGCCGCGGATGCGGTGGCGCTCGATGGCCATGCCGCGCTCCCACAGCCAGGCGGCGACCAGCGGCGCGGCGAGCCTGAACACCGCCTCGGGCAGGCTGCGCGCGTCCATGCTGGACAGCACCGCGGTCAGGCACGTCAGCGCCCACACCGCGATGCCGTCGATGCCGGCGGAGAAGTTCTCGCGCATGTTGCGGCGGGCCCGCACGGCGGAGGTGATGATGGCCACTTCGATGAAGGCGAACAGCAACAGCCGGAGCGGGCCGTCGAGGCCCAGCACGTCACCGGAGAAGCGCCACATGCCCTGCGCGGAGACGCCGGTCGCGATGGACGCGGCGACGACGGTCAGCACGTCCTCGATGGGGCGCGCCGCGACGTAGCGGGCGACCAGCCAGGCCAGGGCGCGCCAGGCGACCCTGAGCACCAGGTAGGCCAGCACCAGCCCGGCCAGGCTCAACAGCGTGATGACCCCGGTCGCGAGCGGCTTGTCCGTGATGAAGGCAGTGATTTCCTCGAATGTGGGCATCAGTCACTATCCGTGAGGCTCAGTCTCGTGTGCTAAACGACGAGATCATCGCAGAATGTCGTCATCTTGTACGCCAAACGCCGTCTGCCGCCCCACTTTGCCCGTCTTTTCCCATACGCCCCACCTGCATGATCAGCCTGCGAGACCGTACCGAAAAGGCAACCTTCCGGCTGTCGCGCTCCGCGAGGCGGAGGCCCACAATGGAACGCGTCCGCCCTAGGAGGGGTTGTGAGCAAGCGATCGCGCAGGCGCCGTGCTCTCACGAGCGGCGCTCTCGGCAGCCCGCTCGGCTTCGGGCCGGGCGAGCCTCATGGTCCCGGCGAGGACGATCCGCCGTTCGACGACCCCCCGCGGGGCGGGGTGCGCGAGCCGCGGCGGCCCAAGCCGGCCCCGCCCTTCCTGACGGAGCAGGCGCCGCTGCCGGAGCCTCCGGTCCGCGCCCGCGACCGGACGCTGCCGCCGCCCGACGAGGTGACCAGGCAGCTTGCGGTCAGTTGAGATGAAATCTCGTCCTTCTGGAGGGTCTGTTTCCCCCGTGTAGATGGGACCATTTGCTCGAGGGATTTATCCCAACATGGTGTGATGCATCCCAGCAGGACGGATTTCGATGTCAGACTCAGAGTTCCCACTCGTCCAGTTCATGCGTGACGGGTTCGACCCCGTCGCCGAGCTCGCCCGGATCCGCGCCGAGCATCCCGTCTTCCCCATGGAGATCCCGGGCGGCCAGACGGTGTATCTGGTCACGCGGTGGGACGACGTGCGCGACGTGCTCGGCGACCATGAGCGCTTCAGCAACGACTTCGCCGGCGTCATCGGCCTGGGCTCCAACCAGGAGGACCCCGGTGGCCTCGGCTTCCGCGACCCGCCCGAGCACACGCGGCTGCGCAAGTTCCTCACGCCGGAGTTCACGATGCGCCGCCTGCGCAGGCTCGAGCCGCGCATCGAGGCCATGGTCGAGGAGCACCTGGACCGGATGGAGGCCAAGGGCTCCCCCGTCGACCTGGTGGAGGAGTTCGCGCTGCCGATCCCGTCGCTGGTGGTGTGCGAGCTGCTCGGCGTGCCGTACGAGGAGCGCGCCGACTTCGTGAAGATCAGCACGGACCGGTTCGACTTCACCGCGGGCCCGGAGGCGTCGCTGCAGGCGATCAACGACGCGATGGCGTACCTGACGGACCTGGTCGCCCGCGAGCGGCGCGCCCCCGGCGAGGGCCTGCTCGGCCAGTTGCTGCGCGAGCACGGCGACGAACTCGACGACCGGACCCTGGCCAGCATGGCCGACGGCCTGCTGACCGGCGGCCACGACACCAGCACCAGCATGCTCGCGCTCGGCACGCTCTGGCTGCTGGACAACCCCGAGCAGGCCGCCAAGGTGCGCGAGGTCGACGGCTACGTCAACGAGGTGGTCGAGGAACTGCTGCGCTACATGACGGTCGTGCAGGTGGCCTTCCCGCGCTTCGCCCGCGACGACCTGGAGCTCCACGGGCACCAGATCAAGAAGGGCGAGCTGGTGCTCTGCTCGCTGACGGCGGCCAACCGCGACCCGCACCTGGGCGAGGAGATGGACGAGGTCAAGCCCGGCCGCGCTACGGCGGGCTCGCACCTGTCGTTCGGACACGGCATCCACCGCTGCATCGGCGCGCCGCTGGCCCAGATGGAGATGCGCATCGCCTACCGGGCGCTGCTGCGCCGCTTCCCCGGCCTGCATGTCGCCGGCGAGATCCCGTGGCGCAAACTGGCCATCGTCTATGGCGTGGAGAAGCTACCCGTCGCCTGGTAGGCGGGTTACGTTCGCGGTGTGGACGAGACTGTCATCGACCTGGCCTCGATCAGCGCCGTCGTGTTCGACACCGACGGCGTGGTCACCGACACCGCCCGAGGGCACGCGGCCGCCTGGAAGCACGTCTTCGACGCCTTCCTGCGTGGCCGCTCGGCGCCCTTCGACATCCAGGCGGACTACCTGCGCCACGTCGACGGACGGCCGCGGCTCGACGGCGTCCGCACCTTCCTGGCCTCGCGCGGCATCACGCTGCCCGAGGGCGCGCCGGACGACGAGCCGGGCGCGCCCACCGTGCACGGGCTCGGCCTGGCCAAGGACCGCCACTTCCTCGCGCAGGTGGACAAGTACGGCGTGGCCGCCTTCCCGTCCACCGTGGCGCTGCTGCACGAGCTGCGCCACCGGGGGGCGCGCACGGCGGCGGTCTCGGCCAGCCTGCACGGCCGCAAGCTGGTCAGCTCGGCGGGCGTGACCCACCTGTTCGACCTCGTCGTCGACGGCAGCGACGCGGCCCTGATGAACCTGCCGGGCAAGCCGGACCCGGCGCTGTTCCTGGAGGCGGTGCGCCGCCTGGCCCTGCCCGCGAGCAGGGCCGCGGTGGTGGAGGCGGCGCTGCCGGGGATCGAGGCGGGCAAGAAGGGCGGGTTCGGGCAGGTGATCGCGGTCGACAGGGACGGTGACTCGGCCGTGCTCCGCGAGCTCGGCGAGCATGGCGCCGACCTGGTGGTGACCGACCTCGGCGAGCTGACCGTACGGGGCAGGGTCCTACCCTGGACCACGTGACCGTGCTCATCGACCCCCCGCACTGGCCCGGCCCGCGTGGCCTGATGTGGTCGCATCTGGTCAGCGACGCCTCCCATGCCGAGCTCCACGCCTTCGCCGTGCGGCTCGGCGTGCCGGAGCGGGCGTTCGACCGCGACCACTACGACGTGCCGGAGACCATGCACGCGCTCGCGGTGTCGCTGGGCGCGCAGGCGGTCAGCTCGCGCGAGCTGCTGCGCCGCCTGGTCGCCGCGGGACTGCGCCGCCGCAAACCCCGCAGAGCCGTCGGCTAGCGCGCCTTCCCGAGCGCCGCGAGCTCGGCTCCCATGCTCGCGCGTGCCCGCTCCTCCCACAGCCCGCGCGCCTTCGGCGTCCTGTAGAGCTCGGGTACGGCCAGCAGCCGGCGCAGCACGGCGGCCCGGCCCTGTCTGAAGAGGTCGTCGGGCACGTGGGCGTACTCTTCGCGGATCGCCGCCGCGTACGCCTCGTAGCCGTCGCCGCCGAGCACCGCCAGGTCGGCGTCGCACAGGACCGCGCCGTTGCGGTCGCCGCCGGCGAGCGTGTCGTGCGCGGCGGTCAGCCGTACCAGCCTGGCCACCTCGGCGACCCGCTCGGGCGGCACCCCGCAGCGCGGCAGCCTGGACTGGGCGAGCTGGGCGCTGCGCTCCTCGTCCCAGCCTGGCCTGCCGTCGTAGACGGCGTCATGGAACCAGGCGGCGAGCCGTACGGCCCGCGCGTCGGCCGCCTCCGCGGCGAGCCGGTCGGCGGCGGCGAGCACGGCGGCGAGGTGGTCGAGGGTGTGATAGCGGCGGTGCGGCTGCGACCACCGGGCCACCAGCTCGGCGCCGACGGCCTCGGCCGCCCGCGAGTGCCCCGCCACAGCGCGCCAGCCCGTCAGCATGGGATCAACGATAGAGCGCCATGCCCGGCCGCGATGCGGCGCCTCCCGGGCGGGACGGGAGGCTCGCGGCTTGCTAGCGTGGCGGGCATCGAGTCGATGTCGGACGATCCCCGGCGCCTGCCCCGCTGGCGGGAGCTGCGGGCGTTCGTGCCCGGGCGGCCGAGGCCGTTCCCGTCGAGGGCGCGGCGCCTGGCGGCGGCGGCCGACCTGGCCGACATCCGGCGGCTGGCCCGGCGCCGCGCGCCGCGCATGGTGTTCGACTACGTGGACGGTGCGGCCGAGGGCGAGGTGTCGCTGGCCAGGTCGGTGGCGGCGTTCGCGCGGGTGGAGTTCAGGCCGCGGGTGCTGCGCGACGTCGCCGAGGCGCCCACCGCGGTGGACGTCCTGGGCAGGCGGATCGGGATGCCGGTCGTGCTGGCGCCGACGGGGTTCACCCGGATGATGCACCGCGACGGCGAGCGCGCGGTGGCCCGGGCGGCGGCCAGGGCCTCGGTGCCGTACACCCTGTCCACGATGGGCACGACGAGCGCCCGGGACGTCGCGCTGGCGGCGCCCGGCGGCTGGAACTGGTTCCAGCTCTACGTGGTCCGTGACCGGGGCCGCACCCGCGAGTCGCTCCGCCTGGCCCGCGAGGCGGGGATGGACGTGCTGGTGGTGACCGTGGACGTGCCGGTGGCGGGGGCGCGGCTGCGCGACGTGCGGCACGGCATGACGATGCCGCCCTCGCTGCGCTGGGGCGGCCTGCTGCGGGCTGCGGGCCATCCGGCCTGGTGGTTCGACTTCCTCACCAGCGAGCCGCTGCGCTTCGCCACCGTCGACGGCGCGCCCGACGACCTGGCGGGGATCACGAACCTGATGTTCGATCCCACGGTGACGCTGAGCGACCTGTCGTGGATCCGCTCGGTGTGGGAGGGGCCGCTGCTGGTGAAGGGGGTGCAGCGGGTCGACGACGCCAAGGAGCTGGCGGCCGTGGGAGTGGACGGCCTGGTCGTCTCCAACCACGGCGGCCGCCAGCTCGACCGTTCCCCCACCCCGCTGGAGCTGCTGCCGGAGGTGGTGGCGGCCGTGGGGGAGCGCACGGAGGTGTTCCTGGACGGCGGCGTCCGCAGCGGCGCCGACGTGGCCGCGGCGGTCGCGCTCGGGGCCAGGGCCTGCTTCGTCGGCAGGGCGTACCTGTACGGCCTCATGGCGGGCGGTGAGCCGGGCGTGGACCGGGTGCTGCAGCTCATGCGCGCCGAGCTGGTGCGGACGCTGCAGCTGCTGGGCGTCGGCGGGGTGGACGGGCTGGACCGGGACACGGTGAGGCTGCGCTGAACGCCACGGCGGTTATTCGCTATATTCAGTAGATGCTAAATTTGTCTCTCGCGCTGGACGGCTGCGAGCTTCGCCACGCCGACAGCGGCGGTGACGGCGTGCCCGTGGTGTTCTCGCACGGCGCCGGGGCCGACCACGTGATGTTCGACGCCCAGCGAGACCACCTGACCGCACGCGGCTACCGGGTGATCACGTGGGACCTGCGCGGCCACGGCCTCTCCCGCCCGGCCGGCGCGCCGTTCACCGCCGAACGGGCGATCGCGGACCTGCGCGCGCTCATCGGGCACCTGCGGCTCGACCGGCCGGTCCTGGTGGGCCAGTCGCTGGGCGGCAACCTGAGCCAGGCCCTGCTCCGGCGGCATCCCGAGCTGTGCCGGGCGCTGGTCGTCATCGGCGCGACCCGGAACGTCGCGTCCCTGTCCGCCAAGGACCGCCTGCTGCTGAAGGCCGCGGCGCCCGCCCTGTCGGTGGTCCCCGTCCGGATGCTGGCCGACGCCTCCGCCGTGACGGCGGCGGCCAGGGCCGACGCGCGCAGGGCGTTCGCGCAGCTCACGAAGAAGGAGTTCGTGCAGGTGTGGCGGGCGACCGTCGGCTTCCTCGACCCGGACCCCGGCTACCGCACCCCCGTGCCGCTGCGCCTGATCCGCGGCGAGCGGGACCGCACCGGTGACATCGCCTCGGCCATGCCCGCCTGGGCCGGGGCGGAGGGGATCGAGGAGATCGTCATCCCCGGCGCCGGCCACATCGCCAACCAGGACGCTCCCGACGCGGTCAACGCCGCGATCGAGGAGTTCCTGCGGGTGGCGGCATGAGCGCGGAGCGGCGGGCCGCGTTCGTCACGTCGGTGGGCGATCTGCTGGCCTCGTGGAACCTGCCGCACGCCACCGGTCGCGTCTACGGGCTGCTGCTGGTCACCGAGGAGCCGAGCTCCCTCGACGCGATCGCCGCCGAGCTGGGGCTGAGCAAGGGAGCCGTGAGCACGGCGGTCCGGCAGCTCGACTCGTGGGGCCTGGCCAGGGTGATCCCGCAGCCGGGCAGCCGCAGGCTCCTGGTGGAGGCGACGGGCGGGCTGGAGACGCTCCTGGAGGCGAGCCACGCCCGGGCCAGGACCCTCATCGCCGCCCTGCGGGACGGCGAGGAGCTGGTCGGGCCCGGTCCGGCGCAGGAGCGGCTCCAGGATGTGATCGGCCTGTTCGCGGGCTACGTCGACGTCGGCAGCGAGCTGCTCAGCAGGCGCCGCCGCGGTACGCCCGGCGGACCATAGGAGTGACGGCCGGTTGCCGCCGAGTCGCGTCGGGCTTGGACAGCGCCAGACGGATCAGGGCCACGACCGCTCCGGGCCCCACGACGATCGCGGCGATGAGGGGGATCCGCGGGGCGTCTACACGATCGTGACCGACCCGCGCCGCGACCCGGCTGCCGCGCAGACGCTGCACGTCGACCAGTACAGCGGCCGGGTACTGGTCTCCTACGGCTGGGCCGAGTACGGCCTCATGGCCAAGGCCGTCGAGCAGGGCATCGCCCTGCACGAGGGCCGCCGCTACGGCGCCGCCAACCTGGTCGTGATGCTCGGCGCCTGCCTGGCCCTGATCACGCTCGTGGTCACGGGCGTGTGGATGTGGTGGAAGCGCAGACCCCGCGGCCGCGCCGGCGCCCCCGCCCGCCCCACCAGCAGCCGCGCGGCGTACGGGGTGATCGGCATCATGGCGGTGCTGGGGGTGCTGTTCCCGCTCGCGGGTGTCACCATGGTGGCGGTGCTGGCACTGGACCGGCTCGTCCTGCGGCGGATCCCGGCGCTGACCCGCGTCCTCGGCTGAGCCTCCTGCCGGAATTGCCGGTTTCTGGTCACGGTACGGTCACAGGGGTCGGCAAAGCCTGTCGTGGTTGGCCAAGCTGATCCCGTGGATCATGCGGCCTTCCGCCAGAGCGGCATTCGAGAGTCAGGGCTGAACGCGCACCAGATGCGCCGGGCGCTCCAGTCGCTTGGCGTCCTCCTGCCCGAGGAGCTGCCGTGGGGGACGTTCGGCATCGTCGGCGAGAAGGCGCGCGGACGGCACAACGACGCCAGGACCCGCCTCGCCGAGACCCTGCGGCAGGGCGTCGTCTCGGCGACGGGCATCGCCGGCACGATGAAGCTCAGCGCCGACGGCTACGTCCTGGCCGAGAGCGGCGTGATGCAGGCCGTCCTGGCAGCCTCCGACGAGAGCTGGGAGGCGGACCCGACGCGCGAGGAGGCGCCCAGGACGAGCTCGAAGCCGTGGCAGGGCGTCACGCTCGGCGTCACGTCGCTGGCCGCTCTCGGCGGGACCGGGCTGATGGCGCTGAACGTCTCCGCCTACGGCCGGCGCGGCACCGACGCCGCGCTCGCCAGGATGCCGCACGAGGCGGCCAGGCTGGAGCAGCTCAGCCAGCGCACGGTGTCGATGCTCAAGGTCGCCTCCAGCCTGTCCGTGACGGCGGCGTCCGGGCTGATGCTCTGGCTCGCCACGGCCACCTGGCACGACGAGGAGCTCGACAGGGCCGTGACCGCGTGGCGCGGCGCCGCCGGCGCGCTGGGCGAGCTCTTCGGCGCCGGCGACCCGATGAAGCGTGAGGCCCTGGCCGCGGCGTGGCAGGGGGCGGCCAAGGACGTCGCGGACCGCAAGCTCCGCGACTTCGTCGCCGCCGGCCTCCAGCTCGCCGACGAGGCCGCCGGGCGGGCCCTCGGCCTGCAGGACGCGGTCAGGCACCTGAACCAGCTGCACGAGGCCGCGTTCTGGACGACGGTCGTCGATCTGGCCATCATGATCGCGCTGCGGGCGCTCGGGCCGATGTTCCCGGCCTCCTTCCTCGCCTCGATCAAGGTCGGGGCGCGGCTGGCGACCGCCCTCGTCCTCATCCAAGGGGTGATCGTCGCCCGGCTGGCCCACCTGGCGCAGGAGGACCTGGGCAGGGACACGGCCGGCAGCGCGCCCGAAGGCGTGCCGGAGACGGGTTTTCCCAGGTTCTGAGCCGTCGCCGTCCTATGATCGCGCCGTGATACCGCACTCTTCCTCACGATGAGATCGCCGTCATGTCACGCATTGGCGGCAAAGCTCCGCGCATATGGACGTACACCTCATACCTCTTCAGATTGATGGACGGGAATTCGCCACTACTGCGGAGGTACGTGTGAAACGCGTCGCCGTCATCGCAGCCGCCGTCCTGGTCACCGCCACCCTGGTGACCCCGGCGCAGGCTGGGCAGGAAGGCTCCACCGGCCCACAGGCCGAGTACGTCGTCCTCTACAAGGAGGGGACCGGCCTCCAGGCCGCCCGGCAGGCGATCGAGGCCGCGGGCGGCACCCTCGTCAGGGAGAACAGCGCGGTGGGGGTCGCCACCATCGCCACCACGAACGCGGACTTCGCCGCGGCGCTGTCGGCCAGCGCCGCGATCGAGGGCGTCGCCCACAACCGGTCCATCGGCACCGTGCCCACGACCGCCCGTTCCACCGCCGCCGTACGCAAGGCGATCGAGGCCAGAGCGGTGGAGCAGGCGGGAGACGGCGCCCCGGCCGCCACCACCTTCGGCAGGCCGGGCCCGGCCGCCGAACCGCTGGCGGAGCTGCAGTGGGACATGAAGCAGATCAACGCCACCGCCGGCGGCGCCCACCGCTACGAGCAGGGCGACCCCGGTGTGCTGGTCGGCGTCCTCGACACCGGTGTGGACGGCTCGCACCCCGACATCGCGCCCAACTTCAACCGCGCGCTCAGCCGCAACTTCACCGTCGACATCCCCGTCGACGCCAACGGCGCGGTGGTCGACGGGCCGTGCGAGGCCGAGGCGGACCGCTCCTGCGAGGACCCGGCGGACGTGGACGAGAACCAGCACGGCACGCACGTGGCGTCCGCCATCGCCTCCCCGATCAACCGGCTCGGCGTGGCCGGCGTGGCGCCGAAGGTCTCCATCGTCAACCTCCGGGTCGGCCAGGACTCGGGCTACTTCTTCCTGCAGCCCAGCGTCGACGCGCTGACCTACGCCGGCGACCACGGCATCGACGTGATCAACATGAGCTACTACATCGACCCGTGGCTGTTCAACTGCACCGACAACCCCGCGGACTCCGCGGCTGACAGGGCGGAGCAGGCCACCGTCATCAAGGCCACCCAGCGGGCGCTCGACTACGCCCACAGGAAGGGCGTGACGCTGGTGTCCGCCGCCGGCAACGGCGCCAGCGACTACACCAAGGAGATCGTCGACGCCTCCAGCCCCGACTTCGCCAGCGTGCCGGGCGAGGCGCCGTACAGCCGGACCATCCCGCCGAGTTGCATCTCGATGCCGAGCGAGGGCGACCACGTGATCTCGGTCTCCTCGACCGGCATCAGCAAGCGCAAGGCGTACTACTCCGACTACGGCAACGGCTACATCGACGTGGCGGCCCCCGGCGGCGACGTCTACGACACACCGGGCAACACCCGCGACGTGACCAGGGCGACCCTGGCCGCCTACCCGAAGGCGCTGGCCGAGGCGCGCGGCCAGCTCAACCCCGACGGCACGCCGAACGTCACCAACGTCGTGCGCGACTGCAGGGGCTCGGTCTGCGCCTACTACACCTACCTCCAGGGCACCTCGATGGCCTCGCCGCGCACCGTCGGGGTCGCCGCGCTCATCATCGGCAAGTACGGCCACCGCGACCGCGCGCACGGCGGCAAGACGCTCAGCCCGAGCGTCGTGGAAACCGTGCTGAAGGGCTCCGCGACCAGGACGGCCTGCCCGACACCGCCCGCCTTCACCTACACCCGCCACCTGCCCGACGGCACCACGGCGACGGACACGCACGTGTGCGAGGGGAACAGGACGCGCAACGGCTTCTACGGCCGCGGCATCGTCGACGCCCTCGACGCGATCCGCTGACGACCCGCTGCGGCCGGTCCTGTCCGGGCCGGCCGCACGTCATCCCCCGGCGAGGTATCTCTCGACCCCGGTCGCGAGGGAGGCGGCGATGCGCTGGCGGAAGGCCGGGGACGACAGTTTCGCTGCGTCGCTCCGGTTGCGCATGTTGCCGCATTCGACGAACACGGCCGGCCTGGTCGACAGGTTCAGCCCGCCCAGGTCGGTGCGGGTGTCGAGGCCGTTCCGGCCGATGTAGGTCGCGTACGGCAGGCCGGTGCCCGCGCGGTAGGCCTCGCGGACCGCGAGGCCCAGGCGCCGGGACGGCCTGACGATGGCGTCGTTGTGACCGGCCACCAGGCCCGGCATGATCACGTGGAATCCGTGCCCGCCGGGAGCGGCGCCGTCGGCGTGGACGGACACGACCGCGTCCGCCTTGGCCCGGTTGGCGATGGCGGCCCGTTCGGTGATGCACGGGCCGACACCCTTGTCGTCCGGTCTGGTCAGCACCACCTTCGCGCCCTGCTTCTCCAGCAGCGGCCGGAGCCTGCGCGCCACGTCCCAGGTGAAGGCGTGCTCGGGGTAGCCGGCGTCGGTCCGGGTGCCCGTCGTGTTGCACGGCTTGCGCCCGGTGATGACGTCGACCTGCCGGTTGATCACGTCGGGATGCGCGGCGTTCCCCCCGTTGTGTCCGGGATCGATCACCACGACCTTGCCCGCGAGGGCCGCCGCGCCCGTCCGGGACGGCTCGGCCGTCGGAGTCCGCGAGCCGGCCTCGGAGCCGGCCTCGGAGCCGGTCCGTGGGCCGGGAGCCGGCGTGCCGGTCCCGGCCGTCCCCGGGGAGGCCGCGCCCGCACAGCCGGTGGCCAGCATCAGAACGGAGAGCACGGTCGAGGCCGCGTCACGAGCACGCACGAGTCGTACCGTACCCACTGCGGGCGCGCGGACCTTCCGCGCTGGGAAGATTGTCCGTGCAGGTCAGCGAACCGGCTTCAGGCGCAGCACGGCCTTGCCGCCGGACAGCGAGACGAGCTGGAAGCCGATGCCGTTGATCGACGCCGAGCCTCCCTTGCTGAACACCCCCTCGGACGTGACACCGGGCCCGGTCCCCCGCACCCGCACGGAGCGCGAGTCGAACGTGATGGTCACCCTGGTGATGCCGAACCGCGGGCTGACCCGGAACGAGGCCCGCTTCTTGAGGGTGATCTTGCAGTTGCCGTCGTAACAGGCCTTCAGGTTCGGTGCCGCGACCGCGGCCGTCGCGGAAGCCTGAGCGGTCGGCGCCAGGCCTCCGACGCCGATCGAGGCGACCATGAGGAAAGCGGCGAACGTGTGCGTCATGACCCTCCGTAGCTGCCGTTTGGCGCCTGGTCGATCAACCTCAACTATGCGCCGCGAGTCGCGCGCGAGTCCAGCAATTCTGCCCCATTTGAGATGAAATGGTCGGCTTTATAGGCGCTCGATGATGGTGACGTTGGCCTGGCCGCCGCCCTCGCACATCGTCTGCAGGCCGTACCGGCCGCCGGTGCGCTCCAGCTCGTGCAGCAGAGTGATCATCAGGCGGGCGCCAGTGGCGCCGAGCGGATGGCCGAGCGCGATCGCGCCGCCGTTCGGGTTGACCCGCGCCGGATCGGCCCCCGTCTCCTTCAGCCAGGCCAGGACGACGGAGGCGAACGCCTCGTTGATCTCCACCACGGCCATGTCGCCGATCGGCATGCCGCTCCTCTTCAGCGCGTACGCCGTCGCCGGGATCGGGGCCGACAGCATCCGGATGGGGTCCTCGCCGCGCGCCGAGACGTGGTGGACCCGGGCCCGCGGCCGCAGGGCGTGCGTCCGGACCGCCGCCTCGGAGGCGATGAGCAGGGCGGCGGCGCCGTCGGAGATCTGCGAGGCCAGAGCGGCGGTGAGCCGCCCGCCCTCCTCCAGGGTCTTCAGAGCGGCCATCTTCTCGGGGGTGGTGTCGCGGCGCGGGCCCTCGTCGGCCGAGACGCCCTCGATCGGGGCGATCTCGCGGTCGAAGCGCCCCTCGTCGATCGCCCGGATCGCGCGCCGGTGCGACTCGAAGGCGAACGCCTCCATGTCCTGCCGCGAGATGTCCCAGTCGCGGGCGATCATCTCGGCGCCGCGGAACTGGGAGACGTCCTGGTCTCCGTAGCGGGCCCGCCAGCCGCGCGAGCCGGCGAACGGGCCGCCGGTGAGGCCGAGCGCGTCGGTGGCGCCGCGCGAGGCGTACGCGATCGGGATCTGCGACATGTTCTGCACACCGCCGGCGACCACGAGGTCGCTGGTGCCGGACAGCACCGCCTGGGCGGCGAAGTGTACGGCCTGCTGGGAGGAGCCGCACTGGCGGTCGATCGTCACGCCGGGCACCTCCTCGGGCAGCCCCGCGGCCAGCCAGCAGGTGCGGGCGATGTCGCCCGCCTGCGGGCCCACCGCGTCCACGCAGCCGAAGATCACGTCCTCCACCGCCGCCGGGTCCGCTCCGGAGCGGGACATGAGCTCGCTCAGCACGTGCGCGCCGAGGTCGGCCGGGTGCACGCCGGAGAGCCCGCCGCCGCGCCTGCCCACGGGGGTGCGCACCGCTTCGACGATGTACGCCTCGGCCATCGTGAACTCCTCAGGTTGTCAGGATCCCTTCGAGGACCATCGCCAGGTACTGCCTGGCGATCTCCTCGGCGGGCAGCGGGCCGTCGCTCCGATACCAGCTCGCGGCCAGCCAGACGGTGTCGCGGATGAAGCGGTAGATCAGGCCGGTGTCGAGGTCGGCGCGCAGGACCCCGTCCGTGACCCCCCGGTCCAGCACCGACAGCCACATCTCGCGGAACCGGCGCTGGGAGTCGACCAAGTACGAGAAACGCGGATTTGTCACCAGATGCTTGGATTCGTTCTGATAGATCACCACGGCCGGCCGGTACCGCTCGATCGACCGGAACGACTCGACGATCAGCGCCTCGAAGGTCTCCCGCGCGCCCAGCCCGGAGCCGAGAACCCTGTCGTAGGCCTCCCACAGGTCGGTGAGGAAGGCGGACAGGATCTCGTCGACCATCGCCTCCTTGGAGTCGAAGTGGTAGTAGAGGCTGCCGCCCAGGATGTCCGCGGCGTCGGCCACCTCGCGGACCGTCGTGGCCGCGTATCCCCTGGACGCGAACACCTCGGCGGCGGTCGCGAGCAGCTCCGCCCGCCGCCCGGCGCGGGCGGCGGCGGTGCTCTGGGAATCGCGGCGTCGTGGGCTCATGTGTGCGTCGACCTCTCAGGGATGCTGGCTCGAGACCGAGACGACCTCTCCCGTCAGGTAGGAGGAGTAGTCGCTCGAGAGGAAGACGATAACGTTGGCGACCTCCCAGGGCTCCGCGGAGCGCCCGAAGGCCTCCCTGGCGGTCAGCTCGGTCAGCAGCTCCCGCGTCGTCACCTTCGCCAGGTGCGGGTGCACGGCCAGCGAGGGGGCCACCGCGTTGACCCGCACGCCGTGCGGCGCGGCCTCGACCGCCGCGCACCTGGTCAGCGCCATCACCCCCGCCTTGGCCGCGGCGTAGTGCGCCTGTCCCTCCTGGGCCCTCCAGCCGATCACCGAGGCGTTGTTGACGATCACGCCGCGACCTCGCGGCTGCATGCGCGCCAGCGCGGCGCGGGTGCAGCGCATGGTGCCGCCCAGCGTCACGTCCAGCACCCGGCCCCACTGCTCGTCGGTCATCTCCACGAGCGTGGCCGTGCCGCCGAGCCCGGCGTTGTTGACCACCACGTCGACCGGCCCGAACCGCTCCTCGGCGGTCGCGAACATGCGCTGGACCTGCTCTTCCGAGGTGACGTCGCACGGCGTGGCGGTCACCGCGGCGCCGAACTCGCGCTCCAGCGCCGCCAGGGTCTCCCCGAGCCGGCGCTCGTGCGCGTCGCTGATGACCACCCGCGCGCCCTCCTCCAGCATGCGGCGGGCGCACGCGCCCCCGATCCCGGTGCCGGCGGCGGCCGTCACCACGGCCACCCGGTCGCGCAGCAGGCCGTGGCCGGGAACGTAGGCCGGACGGGACGGGTCCTCCTCGCTGAGCCTCACATGAGTTACCCTACCAAATAGTTGTTAGAAAGAATGCGAGGGCCCTCCATGACCGTGGTGAACTACGACCGGCGCGGCCCCGTGGCGAAGGTCACCATGAACCGCCCGGACTACCGCAACGCCCAGAACTCGGCCATGACCTACGCCCTGGACGAGGCCTTCTACCGGGCGGCGGCCGACGACGAGGTCAAGGTGATCGTGCTGGCCGGCGCCGGCAAGCACTTCTCCGCCGGGCACGACATCGGCACCCCGGAGCGCGACGCGCACGTCTCGTTCGAGCGCAGGGCCGGGCTGTGGTGGGACCACGTGGGCAAGGACGGGGCGGAGAGCCGCTTCGCCCGCGAGTCGGAGGTCTACCTCGGCATGTGCCGGCGGTGGCGGGAGATCCCCAAGCCGACGATCGCGATGGTGCAGGGCGCGTGCATCGCGGGCGGGCTCATGCTGGCCTGGGTGTGCGACCTGATCGTCGCCTCCGACGACGCGTTCTTCGCCGACCCGGTGGTGCGGATGGGCATCCCGGGCGTGGAGTACTTCGCCCACCCGTGGGCGATGCCGCCGCGCATCGCCAAGGAGTTCCTCTTCACCGGCGACCGGATGCCCGCGCTGCGCGCGTACGAGGTGGGGATGGTCAACCGGGTCGTGCCCCGCGAGGAGCTGGAGGCGCACACCGTGGCGCTGGCCGAGCGGATCGCGGCCATGCCGCGGATGGGCCTGGCACTGGCGAAGAAGGCGGTCAACCAGGCCGAGGACCTGCAGGGCATGCACGCCGGCATGGACTCGGTGTTCGGCCTGCACCACCTCGCCCACGCGCACAACGCCGAGACCGCGGCAGACTCGCTGGGCGGGATGGATCCCAGGAGCATGAAGGCGGCCGCCGATGGATCTTGATCTGTCGGCCGTGGAGCCGTTCCGCGCGGAGGTGCGCGGGTGGCTGCGCGGCCACGTCCCCGCGAGCGCCCTGCCGTCGCTGGAGACGGAGGCGGGTTTCGCCGCGCACCGCGCCTGGGAGCGCGAGCTGCACGCGGCCCGCCTGTCGGTGGTGTCCTGGCCCGAGGAGTACGGCGGCCGGAACGCGACGCCGCTGGAGTGGCTGGTCTTCGAGGAGGAGTACTACGCGGCCGGCGCGCCCGGCCGGGTCGGCCAGAACGGCGTCAACCTGCTCGCGCCGACCCTGTTCCGGCACGGCACCCCCGAGCAGCTCGCCCGCGTGCTGCCGCCGATGGCCTCGGGTGAGGTGATCTGGGCGCAGGCCTGGTCGGAGCCGGAGGCGGGCAGCGACCTGGCGTCCCTGCGGGCCACCGCGACCCGGACCGGCGGCGGCTGGCTGCTGAACGGGCAGAAGACGTGGAGCTCCCGCGCGGCCTTCGCCGACCGGGGTTTCGGCCCGTTCCGCTCCGACCCCGAGGCGGGCAGGCACCACGGCCTCACCTACCTGATGTTCGCGCTGGACGCCGAGGGGATCACCCGCAGGCCGATCGGCCGCCTCGACGGCAAACCGGCCTTCGCCGAGCTCTTCTTCGACGACGTGTTCGTCCCCGACCGCGACGTCGTCGGGCGGCCGGGCGAGGGCTGGCGGGTGGCGATGAGCACCACGGGCAGCGAGCGCGGTCTCACGCTGCGCAGCCCGGGGCGGTTCCTGGCCGCCGCCGACCGCCTGGTGGAGCTCTGGCACGAGCGCGGCGACCCGGCCGACACCGCGCTGCGCGACCGGGTGGCGGACGCCTGGATAAGGGCGCGCGCCTACCGCCTGAAGGGCTTCGAGACGATCTCCCGCGACACGGACGCGGGCGCCGCGTCCAGCGTCAACAAGGTCTTCTGGTCGGAGCTCGACGTGGCGCTGCACGAGACGGCGCTGGACCTGCTCGGACCGGACGGGGAGCTGGCGGGCGAGTGGCTGGAGGGGTACGTCTTCGCCCTCGCCGGCCCGATCTACGCCGGGACCAACGAGATCCAGCGCAACGTCATCGCCGAGCGGGTGCTCGGCCTGCCCCGAGGAGGGCGCTGACCGTGCCACGGCATCAGGACCACCCGATCGGCGGGCGGCCGTGAGGTTCGTCCTCGACGCCGAGCAGCGGTTGTTCGGTGAGACCCTGGACAAGCTGCTGGTCCAGGCGGCCGTGCCCGCCGTGGTCCGCGACTGGGCGGCCGGCCGGCCGGAGCCGGGCCTCGCCCTGTGGCGGTCGCTGGCCGGGGCTGGGGTGTTCGCGGTCGCGGTGCCCGGGCGGGCGGGCGGCGCGGGCGTGCTGCCGGTCGAGCTGGTGACCGCTTTCCACGAGCTGGGCGGCCACGGCGTGCCCGGCCCGTACGCCGAGACCGTCGCCGCCGCCGTGCTGCTGGACCGGCTGTCCCCGGACAGCCCATGGCTGCCCGGCATCGCCGGCGGCACGACCGTCGTCTCGCTCGCGCTGCCTCCAGCGGTGCCGTACGCGCTGGATGGGGACGTCGCCGGCGTGGTGCTCGTGGTGGAGGGCGAGGAGCTGCGGGCCGCCGTCCCGGGCGAGGCCCTGGTGTCCCTGGACCCGGCCAGGCGGATGTTCCCCGTCCTGTCCGGTGACGTGACGGCCGTCGGCCCGGAGGTGGCGGCCGCCGCCGGGCAGGCCCTCGACCTGGGCACGCTGGCCTGCGCCGCCCAGCTCGTCGGGGCCGGACGCCGGCTGCTGGAGGTGTCGGTGGACCACGCCGGGTCGAGGCGGCAGTTCGGCCGGCCGATCGGCGAGTTCCAGGCGGTCAAGCACCACCTGGCGAGCGCGCTGGTCGAGCTGGAGTACGCCCGCCCCCTCGTGTACGGCGCGGCCCTCGCATACGGCTCGCCGGACTTCCCGCGCGAGGTGTCGGCCGCCAAGGTCATGGCGTCGGAGGCGGCGTACCGGGCGGCGAAGATCGCCCTGCAGGTGCACGGCGCGATCGGCTACACCGACGAGTACGACCCCAGCCTGCTGATCCGCAAGGCCCGCGCCCTGTACGCGGCGTGGGGCTCTCCGGCCGCCCACCGCGCGCGCCTGATGTCGGAGCTCAGCCGGCCAGGTTCGCGCCGAGACCGCGGAGCACGCCGGCCGCCCGGGTGACGATCCCGTCGATCAGCTCCTCGCAGGAGGGCAGGTCGTCGATGACGGCCACGGCCTGCCCCGAGGCCAGGACGCCGAGGTCCGGGCGGCCGTCCACCATGGCCGCCCTCAGCAGCATCGGGGTGTTGGCCGCCATCAGGACCTGCGACCAGGTGAGGTCCTTGCCGTGCCTCATGGCCAGGCCGTCGCGGATCATCGCCGGCCACGACATCCGGGAGATCTTCCTGAACCGCGCCGCGTTGCGCACCGCGCGGAGCACGCCGGACACCCGGCCCGACCGTTCGAGGCCGTCCACGAGCGGTGTGCGCAGCACCCGGTGCGGCATGCCGTCCACCTGGCGGGTGACCACGGTCTCGGACATGCCGAGGTAGGTCCGCTTGACCGCGTCGGGGACCGCGCTGTCGGAGGTCAGCAGGAACCGGGTGCCCATCGCGATGCCGGCCGCGCCGTACGACAGGGCGGCGGCGAGCCCGCGCCCGTCGAAGAAGCCGCCCGCCGCGATGACCGGGATGTCGACCGCGTCGACGACCTGCGGCAGCAGCAGCGTGGTGGCGACCGGGCCGGTGTGGCCGCCGCCCTCGCCGCCCTGCACCAGCACGGCGTCGGCGCCCCAGGCCGCGACCTTCTCGGCGTGCCGCCGCGCGCCGACCGACGGGATCACCACCACCCCGGCGTCCTTCAGCCTGGCGATCAGTTCCCGGCGCGGGGCGAGCGCGAACGAGGCGACCTTGACCTCGTTCCTGATCAGCAGGTCGATGCGCTCACCCGCGTCGGAGGCGTCGGCGCGCAGGTTGACCCCGAAGGGCGCGCGGGTGCGGGAGCGGACCTCCTTGATCGCGGCGGCGAGCTCGTCGAGGGTCATGGTGGCCGAGCCGAGGATGCCGAGCCCGCCCGCGCCGGCCACGGCGCAGACGAGCCGGGGCCCCGCCACCCAGCCCATGCCGGTCTGGACGACCGGGTGGCGGACGCCGGTGAGACGGGTCAGCGGCGTGTCCAGCAGCTGCTCGATCATGCCCGGCCCCCCGTGCCGGCGGGCGGCGCCCCGCCCCGGCGCCCGGTCACGACCGCACCTCGCGGTCGCGCTGCGCGTGCGGGTCGAGCACCTCGCGAATGAGGCGCAGCTCCTCGCCGGTCGGCTGCCGGGTCTCCGGTACGTCACCGTCGATCACGGGCTCGAACCCGGTGGCGGCCAGGACCTGTTCGACGTCGGTCCCGGGGTGCACCGACAGCAGCCGCATCGCCCCGTCGGGCGTGCCGAAGTCGAAGACCGCGAGATCGGTCACCACGCGCCGCAGCCCGTGGAAGCGGGACGCCTCGGCGCCGAGCTCGGCGGCCCGGTCGGCGCCGACGCCGCTGACCATGTCGACCTTCGGCACGAAGACGCGGGTCGAGTGGCGGGGGATCCAGTAGCTCGTCGGGTTGCCGATCGTGTTGCCCGGGGCGCCGCGCGCGCCGAGAAGCTGTGACTTCGGCCGCTGCCATGCGCCGACGGCGGAGATGTTGGTGTTGCCGTGCCTGTCGATCTGCGAGGCGCCCATCATCACGTGCCGTCGCCCGTTCTGCACCAGCCACAGGTGCTCGCGGAACGGCAGCCACCCCTCGACGGCGCCGGCCGGCGCGCCGATCGGCACGGGCTCGGCGGTGAGCAGCGCGCCGCCGTCCGTGGTGAGCAGGCCGGGCTCGAACGTCAGCCGGGCCAGCCTGGCTCCCAGGATCGAGCAGGTGCCCATCGCGGCGGCCAGCACCTCCCCGTCGCCGCGCCACGCCTCGGCGCAGGCCACCACGCAGATCTCCGCCCGGGTCGCGCTCATCGCGCCTCCTGTTCGCGCCAGTGGCGCACGGCCTCCTGGTAGTCCCGCTCGTCACCGGACAGGAACCGGCCGGCGAACGCCGCCCACGCGTCCGGGTCGGCCGCCGAGGCGGCGTAGTGCCGCTGGAACGCCTCGTCCCGCCCGGTGCCGAGGTCGGTGAAGTGGCCGCCGCCGGGGGTCTCCGCGACGCCGGTCACGTGCATGCGGCTGATCAGCAGCGTCTGCGGCGCGCCGCCCAGCTCGCCCGGCCGTACCAGCCGCTCGCAGGTCAGGTAGCAGCGGGCGGCGGCCTTGGCGAACAGGTCGTCCATGAACGGATCGGGGCCGAGGTAGCGGCCGTTGCCGCGGGTGTCGGCCAGGTCCAGGTGGACCAGCGCCGCGTCCATGGTGAGCGCGGGCACCGCGACCAGCTCCTCCTGGTCCGCGTACGGCGAGCGGACGGTGCGCAGGCCGGGGTTGACCCGCATGACGTCCGAGCCGAGCCCGGCGCGCGTGGGCAGGAACGGCAGCCGGTGCGCCCCCGCGAGCAGGCCGAACATGAACATGCCCTCGTCGTACTCGGTGAACTCGATCGCTCCGCGCTGCCGGGCGGCGCGGAAGTGCGGTTCGAGGGCGATCGAGTCGAGCGTCACGAACGGGGCGACGACCCGGCGCACCTTGCCCGCCGCGCACAGCAGGCCCACGTCCGGCCCGCCGTACGACACGACGGTCAGGTCCTCCAGCGGGGACCGGTAGATCGCCCGGACCAGGGCCATCGGCTTGCGGCGCGAGCCCCAGCCGCCGATCCCGATCGTCATGCCGCTCTCCAGCGAGCCGACGATCTCCGCCACGGTCGTCAGGGCGCCCATCACTCCTCGCCTCTCGCGACGAAGGCGTCGCGGTGCCGGTCACCGGCGCCCATCAGGTTGAGCTCGTAGGTGAAGCCCTGCTCGAAGCGGTAGCTGCGCTTGACGTCGACCGGGTCGATGCCGTTCAGCGACTCCTTCGCCCGCCGGATCACGTACGGATCCTGGGCGGCGATCCGGGCCGCCACCTCGATCGCGGCCTCGCGGACCCGGTCGCGGGGCACCACCTCCAGGACCGAGCCGAACGCGTGCAATTCGGCCGCGGTGACGTTGCGGCAGGTGTAGACCATCGCGCGCAGCAGATGCTGGGGCACCAGCCGGGCCAGGTGGGTGGCCGCGCCGAGCGCGCCCCGTTCGACCTCGGGCAGCCCGAAGTAGGCGTCGTCGGAGGCCACCACGATGTCGGCGTTGCCGGCCAGGCCGACGCCGCCGCCGAGGCAGAACCCGTGCACGGCGGCGATCACGGGGACCTCGCACTCGTAGACGGCGGCGAACGCGGCGTAGCAGCCCCGGCTGGCGCCCACCAGCGCTTCGAAGCCGCTGGTGGCCTGCATCTCCTTGATGTCGACGCCGGCGTTGAAGCCGCGGCCCTCGGCGCGCAGCACCACGACGCGGGTCCCGGGGTCGGCCCCGGCCTCCCGCACGGCGTCTGCCAGGTCGACCCAGCCCTGTACGGGCAGCGCGTTGACCGGCGGCACGTCCATCACGACTTCGGCGATGCCGTCGCCGTGGCTGCCGGTGGAGATTCCCATGAGCCGCCTTTCGACCTAACATTTGTTAGAAACCAGGCTAGGTCCTCCCGGATGGATGTGCCAGTGGATGTCACCGGAGATGTCACCGTGGACTTCGGCGGCCGGGCGGTGCTGGTCACCGGCGGCACCAAGGGCATCGGCTTCGCGATCGCGCGGGCGTTCCTCGCCGCGGGCGCCGGCGTGGTGGTGTGCGGCCGGAGCGAGCCGGCGGTCCTGCCGGCCGCCGGCGGCCGGACGGCCCGCTTCCTCGCGGCCGACGTCCGGGACCCGGCCGCCGCCGCCCACCTGGTCGAACGGGCGGCCGAGCAGCTCGGCCGGCTCGACGTGCTGGTCAACAACGCCGGAGGCTCCCCCAGCGCCGACGCGGCGACCGTCTCGCCGCGGTTCGTCGAGCGGATCGTGGCGCTGAACCTGCTCGCCCCCTTCTACGTGGCGCAGCCCGCCAACAGGGTCATGCAGGAGTCCGGCGGCGTGATCATCAACATCGGCAGCGTGGCCGGCGTGGACCCCCAGCCGGGCACCGCCGCCTACTCTGCGGCCAAGGCCGGACTGCTCGCGCTCACCAGGGCGCTCGCGCTGGAGTGGGCCCCCAGGGTGCGCGTCAACCACATCACCACCGGCCTGATCAGGACCGAGGCGGCGGCCACGGTGTACGGCGCGGACGGCGGCGCGGCAGTGGCCGAGGTGATCCCGATGAGGCGGCTGGCGGTGCCCGCCGACGTCGCGAACACCTGCCTCTACCTGGCCAGCGACCTGGCCGCCTACCTCACCGGCGCGGACATCGCGGTGCACGGCGGCGGCGAGCTGCCGGCCCGCTACGTGGTGTCGCGCAGCTGAGCGGGGCGGGCCTCGCGGGGCAGTCCGAGGACGCGTTCGGCGATGATGTCGCGCTGGATCTCGTTCGAGCCGCCGTAGATCGTGTCGGCCCTGGAGAACAGGTAGAGCCGCTGCGCGTCGCTCAGGTCGTACGGCGGGCCGTCCGCGATCATCCCGGCGGCGCCGAGCACGTCCACGGCCAGCTCGCCCAGCTCCCGATGCCACACGCCCCAGACGAGCTTGGAGATCGACGACTCCGGCCCCGGCGCGCCCGCCGCGATGCCCTCCATGGTGCGCACCGCGTTCAGCCGCATGACCCGCAGGCCGATCCAGGAGCGGACGAGCCGGTCGCGCAGGAGGGGGTCGTCGATGGCGCCGGTCGTCCGGGCCACCTCGATGATCGCCTCCAGCTCGCGCCGGAACCCCACCTGCTGCCCGAGCGTCGCCACGCCCCGTTCGAAGCCGAGCGTGGCCATGGCGATCCTCCAGCCGTCGCCCGGCGCGCCCACGATGTTCGCGGCCCCGGTCACCGCGCCGTCGAAGAAGACCTCGTTGAACTCGCTCGTCCCGGTCAGCTGGACGATCGGCCTGACCTCCACCCCGTCCTGCCGCATCGGCACCAGCAGGTAGGACAGCCCGCGGTGCCGGGTGGAGCCGGGTTCGGTCCGGCAGACCACGAAGCACCAGTCGGCCTCCACGGCCAGGGAGGTCCACACCTTCTGCCCGCTGACGAGCCACCGGTCGCCGTCGAGCTCGGCGCGGGTCCGCACGCCGGCGAGGTCGGAGCCGGCGCCGGGCTCGGAGTAGCCCTGGCACCACAGCTCCTCGACGGCCACGATCGGCGGCAGGAACCGCCGGCGCTGCTCCTCGGTGCCGAAGGCGATGACGGTCGGGCCGAGCAGGTTCTCGCCGATGTGGTTCACCCGGGCGGGGCCGCGGGCCAGCGCGTACTCCTCGTGGAAGACGACCTGGTCGGCGACGCTCGCGTCCCGCCCGCCGTACTCCTCGGGCCACCCCAGGCAGGTCCAGCCGGCCGCGGCCAGGTGCCGCTCCCAGGCGAGCCGGACGCCGAACGCCTCGTGCTCGCGTCCGGGCCCGCCCAGCCCGCGAACGGCCGCGAACTCGCCCGACAGGTTGTCCTCCAGCCACGCGCGCACCTCTGCCCGGTTCACGGGTAGAACTCTACCAAACACTTGTTAGATAATCGGGTACGTGATCAGCACCGGCGAACAGGAGGAGCTGCGGCGCACCGTGCGCACCCTTCTCGCCCGCACTCCCCCGGCCCGGCCCGCGCCCGGCGCCGAAGCCGGCTACGACGAGACCGTGTGGCGGCTGCTGGCCGGCCAGGTGGGCGCCTTCGGCCTCGCCGTTCCCGAGGAGCACGGCGGGGCGGGCTGCACGCTGGCCGAGACCCATGTGGTCGGCGAGGAGCTGGGCCGCGCCCTGGCCACGCTGCCCTACCTCGGCTCCGCCGTGCTCGCCACCCAGGCCCTGCTGGCGTGCGGCGCCACGGACCCGCTGCCCGGCCTCGCAGACGGCAGCCGGGTCGGCGCGCTGGCCTGGGCCGAGAGCGGCACCTGGGATCCGGCGGCGATCCGGGCGCGGGTGACGGACGGCGGGCTGACCGGCGTCAAGGAGCACGTCCTCGACGGCGTCCGCGCCGGCCTGCTGATCGTGCCCGCCCTCGCCCCGGACGGCGGCCTGGCCGTCTACACCGTGGACCCCGCCGGTCCGGGCGTCCGGGTGGAGCCGCTGGTCACCCTCGACCGCACCAGGCCCCAGGCCCGGGTGACGTTCGACGCGGCCCCCGCCCGCCTGATCGGCGACGATGGGCTGCGCGTCCTCGAACGGCTGCTCGCCGTGGCGGCGACCGCGCTCAGCGCGGAGCAGCTGGGCGGCAGCGCCCGGTGCCTGGAGCTGACGCTGTCGCACGTGAAGGCCAGGGAGCAGTTCGGCCGGCCGATCGGCTCGTTCCAGGCGGTCAGGCACCGGCTGGCCGACCTGTACGTCCTGGTCGAGTCGGCCCGCTCGGTCAGCTACGACGCCGCCCGCGCGCTCGCCGGGGACGCCCCGGACCTGGCTGTCCGCGCGGCCACCGCCCAGGCGTACTGCGCCGAGGCGTACTCCGCCGTCGCCGCCGAGACCATCCAGCTGCACGGCGGCATCGGCTTCACCTGGGAGCACGAGGCGCACCTGCACTTCAAGCGAGCCCACGGGGCCGCCGCCCTGTTCGGCTCCCCGGCCTGGCACCGCACCCGCCTCGCCGGCCACGTCCTCGATCGCCCGGGATAGCCCGGCGGGGTGATGGCGGGTCGCTCAGGGAGCCGGGAGCCCACCACCGGAAATCGCCAGATTCCGGACGCAAGCCCCTTGATCCGGGGTGGTCACGCCGTGACGCTGAAAGCACCATCGCAACCCGCCTGGCCGCCGTTCGTCCATCGGAGGACCCCCGATGTCCCGTCGTGACCTGATCGACCCCGAGAGCCGCCCCGCCCTGGACGCCATGCTCGACATGCTGCCCGGCGGCTTCAACGCCATCTCCGACATCGTCCAGCGCCGGGCCGCCGTCTCGGCCATGCTGAGCGCCATCGAGGTGCCGGAGAACCCGAACGTCACCAAGGAGGACAGGACCGTCCCCGGCCCCGACGGGGAGCCTGACATCGCCGTGCGGATCTACCGGCCGGCCGGCGCCTCGGGCACGCTGCCCGGCGTCTACTACATCCACGGCGGCGGCATGATCCTCGGCGACATCGATGGGGAGGATCCCACCGCGACGATGATGTGCGACCTGGTCGGCGCCGTCGTGGTCTCCGTCGAATACCGGCTCGCCCCCGAACACCCCCACCCCGCCCCGGTCGAGGACTGCTACGCGAGCCTGGTGTGGACCGCGAAGAACGCCGCCGACCTGGGCATCGACCCGGCGCGGCTGGCGATCTACGGCGGCAGCGCCGGGGGCGGGCTGACCATCGGCACCGCGCTGCTGGCCCGCGACCGCGGCGGCCCGGCGCTCACGTTCATGATGCCGATCTACCCGATGATCGACGACCGCAACGAGACGCCGTCGAGCCACGAGATCACCGACGTCGGACTCTGGGACCGGGCCGCCAACATCGAGGCCTGGGCCTGGTACCTCGGAGGCCGCGACGCCGACCAGTACGCCGCCCCGGCGCGCGCCGAGGACGTGTCCGGGCTGCCCCCGGCCTTCGTCGACGTCGGCACCGTGGACCTGTTCAGGGACGAGGACATCGCGTTCGCGCAGCGGCTCATGCGGGCCGGCGTGCCGACCGAGCTGCACGTCAACCCGGGCAGCTTCCACGCCTCGGAGTCGTTCGCCCCGGAGGCGGCGCTCTCGCAGCGCATCTGGGCCCGGCGGATCGACGCGCTCAGGCGGGCTCTCGCCTGAGCGCTCCCGGGCTCTGGACGAGCGCCACCGCGGCTTCCGCGGTGTGGACCAGGAAGGTCAGGGTCTCCTGGAAGTAGAGTTCGACGCTGTTGGCGTCGTGCGACAGGTAGCCGATGGACACGTCCTGGCCGATGCGCGGTTCGAAGTCGCCGCCGCGGCTGGACAGCAGGAAGGCCCCGTCGACGGCGGGCGCCCAGATGATCCTGCCGTCCAGCAGGCGGGCGATGTGCTCGTGCAGCGGGTAGCCGTACACGGAGGTCTCGTGCAGCTCGGCCGGGCGCGGCCCGGCGAACAAGCGGTCCCACGCCTGCGACCCGATGCCCGCGACGCAGCTCAGCCTGCCCTCGGGCGCCCGGAAGCCGACGGACCGCTGCAGCGCCGGAACGTCGGCCAGCAGGTCGCGCACGACGGGCTCGCCGCCCGCGTCGACCGTCAGCACCAGGAAGCTCGCCGCCGTCGTCAGCGGGCTCAGCACCGGCTGCGGCACCCGCTGCGTCATCTCCGCGTCCCCCCGACCGTCGGACCTCGGTACGACCAGACTGTCAGGCGGCGACGGCGGTTCCTCGCACCGGGGGTGACCGGCGCGCCTTCGTCACTCGCCGAGCCGGCGCACCGGGACGTCCAGCCGGGCGGCGAGCTCGTCGACGGTCGTGCCGTACGTCTCGGCCACCGTCACCCCGTCGGGGCCGAGGTGGAAGAGGGCCTGGTCGGTGTAGAGGCGGCTCACGCAGGCCAGGCCGGTGAGCGGGTAGGTGCACTCCGGGACGAGCTTGGGCGTGCCGTCCCTGGCGAACAGCGTCATCATGACGAACACGTCCTTGGCGCCGATCGCCAGATCCATGGCGCCGCCGACGGCGGGGATCGCGTCGGGGGCGCCGGTGTGCCAGTTGGCCAGGTCGCCGCGCCCGGAGACCTGGTAGGCGCCGAGCACGCACACGTCGAGGTGGCCGCCGCGCATCATCGCGAAGGAGTCGGCGTGGTGGAAGTACGACGCGCCGGGCAGCTCGGTGACCGGGATCTTGCCGGCGTTGATCAGGTCGGGGTCGACGGCGTCGCCCTGCGCGGCGGGCCCCATGCCGAGCATGCCGTTCTCGGTGTGCAGGACGACCCCGGAGTCGGCCGCGAGGTGGTCGGCGACCATGGTCGGCTGGCCGATGCCGAGGTTCACGAACGAGCCGCGCGGGATGTCGCGGGCGACCACGGCGGCGAGCCCGTCGCGGTCGAGGGGGCCGCTGCCGAGGTGCTCGACGGTGCGGCCGGCAGGGTGCGGGATGACGGTCATGAGGCGGCCTCCGCTGCGCTCAGGTCCAGGATCCGGTCCACGTGGATGCAGGGGGTGACGACCGTCTCGGGGTCCAGCTCGCCGGTCTCGACGACCTGGCTCACCTGCGCGATCGTCAGCGCCGCCGCGGTCGCCATGACGGGGCCGAAGTTACGGGCGGTCTTGCGGTAGACGAGGTTGCCCATCCGGTCGCCGGTGTGGGCGCCGATGAGCGCGACGTCACCCTTGATCGGGTACTCCAGCACATACTCGCGGCCGTCGATGGTGCGTTTCTCCTTGCCCTCGGCCAGGGGCGTGCCGACCCCGGTGGGGCAGTAGAAGGCGCCGATGCCGGCCCCGGCGGCGCGCATCCGCTCGGCGAGGTTGCCCTGCGGGACGACCTCCAGCTCGATCTTCCCGGCCCGGTAGAGGCCGTCGAAGACCCACGAGTCGCTCTGCCGCGGGAACGAGCAGATCATCTTGCGCACCCGGCCGGCCGCGAGCAGCGCGGCCAGGCCGGTGTCGCCGTTGCCCGCGTTGTTGCTGACCACGGTCAGGTCGGTGGCGCCCTGCCGGATCAGCGCCTCGACCAGGGTGACCGGCATGCCCGCCAGGCCGAACCCGCCGATGAGCACGGTGGAGCCGTCCGCGATCCCGTCGACGGCCCGGTCGGGCTCGCCGGTGACGACCGTCATGACGCGTTCACGTTCTCGAGGACGACGGCCAGCCCCTGGCCGACGCCGATGCAGATGGCGGCGACCCCCCACCGCTCGCCGCGTTCGGCCAGCACGTGGGCGAGGGTGCCGAGGATGCGCCCGCCGGAGGCGCCGAGCGGGTGGCCGATGGCGATGGCGCCGCCCCTGGTGTTGACGATGTCGGGGTCGACCTTCCACGCGTCCAGGCACACCAGCGACTGCACGGCGAAGGCCTCGTTCAGCTCCACGGCTCCCACGTCGTCCCAGCCGATGCCGGCCCGGCGCAGCGCCTGGTTGGCGGCCTCTACAGGGGCGTAGCCGAACAGCTGCGGCTCCAGCGCCGAGGCGGCGCGGGCGGCGACGCGGGCGATCGGATCGGCGCCGATGCGGGACGCGGCGGCCTCCGAGCCGAGCAGGACCGCCGACGCGCCGTCGTTGAGCGGCGAGGCGTTGCCGGCCGTGATCGTCCCGTCGGGCCGGAAGGCGGGCTTGAGCGCGGCGAGCTTCTCCACCGTCGTGCCGGCCCTGATCCCCTCGTCCCGGGACAGGTCGGCGCCCTCGACGGGGACGACGAGGTCGTCGTAGAAGCCGGCCTCCCACGCCGCGTCGGCCAGCACGTGCGAGCGGGCCGCGAAGGCGTCCTGCCGCTCGCGGGAGATCGAGAACCTCTCCTGCAACTGCTCGTTGGCCTCGCCCAGCGAGACGGTCCACTCCTCGGGCATCCGCGGGTTGACCAGGCGCCAGCCGAGAGTGGTGGAGACGGCGTTCAGGTCGCCGGCCGGGAACGCCCGCGAAGGCTTGGGCAGCACCCACGGCGCCCGCGTCATCGACTCCACGCCGCCGGTCACGATCACGTCGGCGTCACCGCTCTCGATCGCCCGCGAGCCGATCATGGCCGCGTCCAGGCTGGACCCGCACAGCCGGTTCACCGTGCCGGCCGGCACGCTCACCGGCAGCCCGGCCAGCAGCACGGCCATCCGGCCGACGTTGCGGTTGTCCTCCCCCGCGCCGTTGGCGTTGCCCCAGACGACGTCGCCGATCGTGGCCGGATCCAGCGCCGGGACCTTGGCCAGGGCGCCACGCAGCGCGGTGGCCGCCAGGTCGTCCGGGCGGACACCGGCGAGCGCGCCGTTGAACCGGCCGAACGGCGTGCGCGCCGCGGCGTAGACGAAGGCGGAACCCATACCGACCTCCAAGTGTTCGCTATGCGAACATCCGTGCTCCCTACGAACATAGGCAGAGTAACTCACCCATAGCCGCCAAATCGACTCACTCGCGGCCGTTCGGCGGTGGCCGCTCGGTCGGGAACAGGATCGTGCTCAGCAGATGTGCACCGCGGCCCGGCGCGGGCTCGTCGCCCATCTCGGCGAGGATCGCGCCGCTCACCTGCGCGACCAGCTCGACGGTCCTTGTCGTCAAGCCCCCCGTCGACGGTATGCGAGGCGGCGCAGCAGGATCTCCGCCGGTCCACGGTGGCCGGCGCGCCGCATCAGGTCGGCGACGAGGAGCGACGCCAGCCAGGTCGCCACGGCCACCCCCGTGGCCCCCGCGAGCCCGAGATCGTCCTGCAACCCGAATCCGTACGGGTAGAAGACCACGATGAACACCACGGACTGGAAGACGTACAGGCTCATCGAACGCTGACCGAGCGCTTCGACGGCCACGGTCAGGCGGCCGCGACGGCGACCTGCCGCGACGGCGATCAGGCCGATCGCGCCGGCCATGCCGATGCCGCCGAAGTATCCGGTGAGCGGCTGCGCGAACGCCGCGGCCCACACGGCGGCGCCCGACGGCCGAGCCCACACCCCGGTCTGGATGAGCCCGGCGGGAATCGCGCCGGCCAGGGACACGATCGTGGTGATCACCGTGGCGCGGACCAGGAAACCGCGGTGCCGCCCGGGCTCGTCCAGAACGCGCCGCCGCGCCGCCCACATCCCGGCGAGCACCCCCGGCACGACCATGATGACGCCCACGACCAGACTCGTGGGCCAGCTCAGGACCCGGACAGTGAGCAACTCCCAGAACCCGGTCGTCCCCGCGGCGACGCTTCCCGCCGCGTAGGTGGAGATGCGCTGGCTCATCGGGTACCACATCGCGAAGGCGACCATCGCGGTGGCGGGCACCAGGGTGAGCCCCGCCGTCCACAGCAGCACCGAGTCCCTGACCCGCAGCATGCCGACGAGCAGGACGGCGCCGAGCCCGTACGCGGCGAGGATGTCGATGGGCGCCAGCACCGCCACGTGCACGAACCCGATCACCACCAGCCACCACCCCCGGCGGCGCAGCAGTTTGCGGATGCCCACCCAGTCGCCGCCCCGCCGCGTCTGCCGGTTCAGCAGCTGGACCAGCGCGTAGCCGAACAGGAAGGCGAACATCGGCCGCGCGTGGTTGTTGACGAAGAGCAGGTGGAAGAACTCGGCGATCCCGTTGGCCACGGCGGAGCCGCGGTCTACGGCGACCACGAACAGCGGCGCGTGCGCGAACGCGATCGCGAGGAGCATCCCGCCCCGAGCCAGGTCCGGGGCCAGCGCCCGCTCCGCGACGCCGGACGGCGAAGCCTCGGCCTCGATCGACGTGTTCGAGCCTCGTCCCCTCGAAGGGGCGCCCCTAGCGGGCGGTGTGCCCGCACGGCGCTGCGCATGAGGGGCCTGACCGGCGGAGAGATCGTCCATGCTCTGGACGGTATGAGGGAGGCCGCGGGCGGGGAATGCGGCTAGATGTACACCGGGGGTGGAGCTAGGCACAGGGTCCGTCTCCCCGACGGTACGGCCCAGCCGGGCCGGGCGCGGCACGCGCACCCGGCCCGGCTGGGCCGGCTCGGCGGTGAGGGGTGCCGGAACGGCTGGTCAGGAGGGCTTGGCGGCCGGCTCGCCAGCCTGCTTGATCGGCTTGCCGGCCGGTTGCTCCCGCACCTCGGAGGCGGGCGGGGCCTCGACCGACACGGGGGTGCCGAAGTCGCCGATGGTCATGACGTTCCGGTGGCCGGTCTCGGTGTGGACGATCTCCAGGCGCCGGACCCGTCCCTGGTCGTCCACGTCCACGGAACCGGTCGCTCCCAGGATCTTGCCCCTTTCATCGTCCTCCAAGGAGAACGTGAACCGCTCGCCGGTCCAGCCCTCGCCGGAGGCGGGGCCCTGCTCGCGCACGTCAGTGGCAGAACGCAGCCGCTGCAGTGCGGCCTGGGGGTCCAGCGGGGCCAGCTTGACCAGCGAGACGATCGCCGGGGCGCTCTCCAGCTCCGCCAGCTTGCGCGGAGAGGCCGTCCACGTCGATCCCGGGCCCTCCCGAACGTAGATCATGTCGTCGACGAAGCGGGTCTCGACCCCGTCGTGCCTGGTGATGACATCTACGCGCTCGACAGGATCGAAGGCGCCCTCGAACGTCCTGTCGCCGGACTCGGTATGGATCCGATAGCTCTCCTGACTGGTGTTCTCGACCGCGGCGACCACCTGGGCCTGCGCCGCGGACTGGCTCGCGGGCAGCACCACCGTGACCGCCGCCAGCTCTCGTCTCCTCGGTGAAAGCCACCCCGGACACGCTCTGAGGCACGCCCTGGGTTGACCGGAACACCGGGAAAATGCGGCCACACCCGAACATTGGACCCCGAACGTCGTCTGACCCGCCTCGGACGCGGTCGGGGCGGGTACGTCTTCTGATTCTTTTCTGCGGCGGTGTCGAACGGCGTCGAGCGCGTTCGTAGCCAAGGTGAGAAGCCGGCAACGGGCCGGTCGCCACTCTTCTTCCCGCCCGCCGTCCAGTCTGTGTCCACCCCGATCAACCTCACTCGAGGAGAGCATCATGACTGCTACCTACACCTTCGACGTCTTTTCCAGCCTCGACGGCTTCGGCTCCTACAACAGCAACGGCGACTGGGGCGGCTACTGGGGCAAGCAAGGCCCCGAGCTGCTCGACCACCGCCTCGCCCTGTACGGCCAGGAGCAGCGGATGGTCTTCGGGGCCACTACGTATCGGGCGTTCGCGCGGATGCTGGCCTCGAGCACCGAGGAATCCGAGGTGCGTGACCCGTGGGTCACCCGGATGAGGAACCTGCCGGCAACGGTGGTGTCGACCACACTGCAAGGGCCGCTCGACTGGCCGGACGCGACCGTCGTGAGCGGCGACGCCGTCGACGTCGTCGCCCGGCTCAAGCAGGAGTCCGAGGTGCCGATGCGCTCGCACGGCAGCCTGTCGATGAACCGGGCCCTGATGGCAGCCGGCCTGGTCGACCGCGTCCAGGTGACACTCTTCCCTGTGATCACCGCTCAGACCGGCGTGGACCCGATCTTCCAGGATGCGGCCGACTTCGACCTCGAGCTGATCGAGAGCCGGACGCTCGACGGCCACACCCAAGAGCTCATCTACCGGCCCACCCTGCATGCCTGAACCCATCCATCCACCCACCCCGTCAAGCCCGGTCTGGGGTTAGGCATCACGTGCCCGTCCCAGGAGTTGTCGCGGCCGCCGGGGATGTGTTGCGACGCTCCCAGGAACATGAACGGCCGGGTGAATCCGCTTTTGGGGATGCGGGCGTAGCTGGTGCCGTCCATGTCGATTCCGGCGCGTATGCGCGGGTCTTTGACCATGGCGGCGACGGTGGCGGCCCCGCCGCTCGATTGGCCCACCATCGCGATGCGGGTGTGGTCGATCAGGTGGGAGCCGTCCCATTTGGAGGTCAGTTGGTCCAGGACGAAGGAGACGTCGGCGGCCCGGCCGTGGACCACTCCCGTGCCGAAGCCGGTGTCGCTGTCGCAGGCCAGGCATTCGGCGACCCGTCCGTCAGACAGGGTGGTGGCGTAGCTTTCGTGGGTGTGGTCGATCCCGGCCACGACGTAGCCTCGGCTGGAACAGCGGTCCGTGCGTGCGGGCCGCCGGGCAGGTGCAGCAGCCGGGGCAGCAGGTGCGCGGTGCCGGAGCCCCAGCGGACTGCGGTCGACTCCGGCGGTTCCTGCCAGTACCGCGTGCTTCTTGGCGCACGCCCGTCCCGGCGGCTGCGCAGGGGACGGGAATGTCATGGCGCGGGGACCCGGTCAGCCAGGGGCGATACGACTAAGGTGCTCCCAGGACCGGTACAGATCCGCTTGGGCCTGGTCCATCTTCAGGACGTGGTCGAAGGACTGGCTGCCGACGATCAGCCGTCGGGGTGGGTCCGGCAGTGCGACCAGTTCCATGATGACCGGAGCGGCGGTGGCCGGCTCCGGACTGACGGCGTCGCCCCACATCGCCTCCATCTCGGTGCGCAAAGGCTGATACTGCGCCAGGGGTTCGGTGGTCGTGGTGCCGGCGGTGAACAGGCCGGTCTCGTAGCCGCCCATCTGCACGATGGTGACCTTGACGCCGAACCCCTCGACCTCCATCGCCAGGGCCTCGCTGACCGAATCCAGCGCGGCCTTGCCCGCGCCGTAGAAGCCGACCGTGGCCATGCCGCCGCCACTGCCCATCGAGGTGACCTGGAGGAGCCGTCCTCCGCCTTGGGCGCGCAGGTGAGGAAGGACCGCCTGAGCCACCCACACGGCGCCGAAGAAGTTCACGTCCAGATGAGCCCGGATCTGTTCCTCCGTGGCTTCCTCCACCATGCCGTAGAGCATCGTGCCAGCGTTGTTGACGACGACGTCCAGTCTGCCGAACGCGGCCGCCGCCCGCTCCACCCCTTCGAACACGGCCCGGCGGTCGGCGACGTCCAACGAGAGCGGGACCAGGTGACCGGGGTACTTCTCGGCCAGTTCCGCCAGGGGATCGACGTTGCGGGCGGCGGCCACCACGCGGTCGCCGGCCGCCAGGGCGGCCTCGGTGAAAGCCTTGCCCAGGCCCCGGGACGCGCCGGTGATGAGCCACACTCTGGCATTCGTCATGAGGTCTCACTCTCAGTAAATAAAACGGTCCGTCTCGATTCGTTTCCACTCTAGGGCATCGTTCTTCACAAAGCAATACGGATCGTCTCGTTTTATGCTCGGGGTAGCCTGACCGCATGTCGAACGAGAAGGGGCCGGACCACTCCCGGCGTAAGGAGCGGTCCCGTCAGGCGATCCTCGCGGCCACCCGCGCCCTGGTCTCGGAGGAGGCGTACGAGAAGGTCACGGTCGAGGCCATCGCCGCCCGTGCCGGCGTCGGCAAGCAGACGATCTATCGGCGCTGGCCCACGAAGAGCGCCGTCGTCTTCGCCGCCTTCCTGGCCCTGAGCGAGGACGCGGACGGGCAGTCGATCGCGCTGCCCGACACGGGCGACCTCGAGGCCGACCTCAAGCTCGTCATGCGTGCCACGGCGGAAGAGTTCGCCGACCCGGCCCTGGACAGGCTGATCCGGGCACTCAACACCGAGATCACCAACGATGCCGCGCTGGCGGCCGAGTACCACCGGAAGCTGTCCCAGCCGCTAGAAGAGGCGAAGAAGGCACGCCTGCGCAGCGCCCAAGAGGCCGGCCAGCTCGCCGCCGACGCCGACCTCGACCTGGCACTCGAAGTGCTCTACGCCCCCCTCTTCCAGCGGTGGCTGCACCGCAGCGGTCCGCTGACCGCCGCATACGCCGACTCACTCGTCGACGCGACCCTCAGAGCTTTCGGCCCCTGAACAGGAGTGAATCCACACCCGCACAGCTCGCCACAGCGCCCGCTCATGCAGCAGGATGTCACGGCGCGACAGCAGCCGGTGAATCGTGGTCTTGGCCACGGCGCGGGTCTCGTCGGCGCTCTCCTTGCGGCGTTCGGCGTCAGCCGGGGCCGACGGCGCGGCCCAGTGCTTCGATCGGGGAGGCGTAGGCGCGGTGGGTGTTGGGGTTGGCCGTGCGCAGGGCGGCGACCTTCGGCGCCGCGCTCACGCCGGCCAACCGGCGAGAGCTGCGTACGGCGTGATGTACCGGACATCGTGCAGGAGCAGCACACCGCCCCGGCGAGGGATGCTCCTGGTCGCGGCACCGTCATGATCGCTCATGTACGTGATAGGTCATTATCTGTGCCTGACGCGCGACCATCGCGTGCCCGTCGCCGTACTGGGCAGCACTTTCCCCGAAGTAGATCTCGGCGTCGGTGGGCTTGGCGGAAGTGGCGCCGACGCTGGATCATTTTTCGGGGGCGCGTGAGCGGCAGGTGCGTCCTCGGCCGTGGTGGACCAGCTTTCCAGGAGCTCAAGGCCGTCCGCCGAGAGGTCGCGGGGCGGCACTGTAGGTGCGCACGGTCAAACCCTCATCGCCGGGCAGCTCCATCACCTCGTGCGCCGGAAGGTCGGTGCTGACAGCACCGGGCACATCCGGCGATCCGAGGTGCCGGGGTCACGGGCTGGCGGGGTGGGAGCCGAGGTCGCGGACTGCCTGCGCGAGTGCGCGGATGAGGTCGGTTTCGGCTCCACTGCGCCAGACCAGCGCGAACGGCAGAGCGTCCATGTCGCGAACCGGCAAGTAGACGATGTCGGGTCGCACCCAATACCGAGTCATGTGGGCAGGGAAGAGGTTCACGATCTCCCCCAGGCTGATCAAGGTGAGGATCTCCTCGGAGTTGCGCACCAAGGGGCCGCGTTCGATCAGACGGCCCGCGCGGGTATGGGGCGGGACGAAGCTGTCAGCCCAGTAGTCCGGCCTCGATTCGACATCGGAATGCTGGAAATCGCCGAGTACCTCCAGCGAGACCGACGTGCGCCGGGCAAGCCCGTGATCGGCCGCGACCGCCAGCACCCGCGGCTCAGCGAACAGGATCGGGCCGACAGTGAGATCGGGTTCCTCAATCGGCAGCCAGCAGACCAGGACATCGACCTCGCCGCGGCGCAGCACGGTGAACGGGTCCACGAAGGACGCCTGCTGAACCTGCAGCTTCCACCAGGGATGGCGGGCGCGGAAGACATCCCAGTAGGGACGCAGGTCATGGGCGTTGCTGGACAGCATGCCGACGCGGAGCACAGCGGTGATGCCGCGAGCGGCCAGGCGGGCCCGTTCCAGGCTGTCGCGTAGACCGGCGTAGATCGGGCGCAGGTCGTCTCGGAGTTGGCGGCCGAGGGGGGTCAGGCTGATACGGCGGCGGTTGGAGCGGTCGAACAGCGGGGCGCCGAGGCGGCGTTCCTGCTGGCTGATCGCCTGGCTGATACGGGCCTGGGAGACGTGCAGCCGGGCAGCGGTGCGGCCGAAGTGCAGTTCCTCGGCCAGAGTCAGGAAGATCTCGATGTCCCGCAGCTCCACCTGCATTCCCTTCGGTCGGAGGGGGGCCGATAACTGCCGTGTTATCGCGGACGTGTGCGGATTCTACGTTGATCCACGCCACCGCTCCGAGGCAGGGTTAAGCCGTGCGAAACGACCCCGCCAGGGGTCAAAAGATCCCTGGGTCTGGCGGTCACCTCTGCCCCCGCCGCAACGTCAATGCGGTGTCGGCCCCCATGCGGCCGGTGACCTATGACCCCCTTGACAAGGAGCAGCATCATGCAAGCGCGTATGACAAACCCGGCCTACGTCCTGCCCGACGGGCTGAAGGGCATCGGCACCATCTTCAAGGCCATCAACCAAGGCGACATCAGCCACGAGCTCCAGGAGATCGTCGCTCTGCGCACCAGCCAGATCAATGGCTGCTCAGCCTGCGTCCACGCCCATAACCAAAGCCTCATCAAGGCCGGGGAGAGCGCCGAGCGGATCGCGGCGGTGGCCGCCTGGTGGGAGGCGCCGTTCTTCACCGACGCCGAACGCGCCGCGCTGGAGCTGACCGAGGCCGTCACCCGGCTGGCCGACCGCTCCGGCGAGGCGGTCAGCGACGAGTTGTGGGGCCTGGTCGCCGACCACTACGACGAGAAGCAGATCTCGGCGCTGCTGTTGCTGATCGGCGTGACGAATATGTTCAACCGGCTGAATGCCGCCATCAAGGAACCCGCTGGCACCTCCTGGAACTGACGCACCGGAAGAGAAACCCACGATGAGCAATCTCGACATGACGGCGATGTACGCCATGCACGACGCCCTGCGCCGTGAGCTGACGCACATGGCCCGCGTCACCGCGAAGACCGGCGACGAGCCGCGGCGCATCCTGCGCACCGCTGCCGGCTGGCACATGTTCAAGAAGTCCCTGCGCATCCACCACACCGCCGAGGACGACGCGTTGTGGCCGGCGCTGCGCCAGAGTCTGGCCGACCAGCAGGACGACCTGGTGCTGCTGGAAGTGATGGAAGCCGAGCACGCCGCCATCGAGCCGCTCATGGGGGCGATCGATGCGGCCCTGACCGACCCCGATGCCGACCGGGACCGGCTCGGCGATCTGACGGACGCGCTGGCCACCAGCCTGGCCGCTCACCTCAAGCACGAGGAGGACGCGGCGATCCCGCTGATTCAGCGGACCGCCACCGTGCAGCAGTGGGCGCACTTCGGTCAAGTCCACGGGCAGCGGATCGGCCCTGACGCACCCCGGTTGATCCCGTGGCTGCTGGAGGGCACCGACGAGCAGACCGTGGCGACGATGCTGGCACCGCTGCCCGAGCCCGTCCGCGCGGCGTACGTCGCCCAGTGGCAGCCGGCCTACGCCTGTCTCGACCACTGGAGTGCCGAATCATGACGGCCATCGCGCTGGTCACAGGCGCCACCCGGGGAATCGGCCGCGCGACCGCCCGGCTACTGGGCGAGCAGGGCGTCACCGCGATCGTCGGCGCGCGCGACGACGTACGCGGCAAGGCCGCCGCCGAACCGCTGGGCCTGCCGTACGTGCGCCTGGATGTCACCGACGCCGACAGCGTCCGAGCCGCGGCCACGTGGATCGAGCAGGAGTACGGCAAGCTCGACATCCTGGTCAACAATGCCGGGATCATGGTTCCTGATGGGCCGCCCAGCCAGAGCACGGCGGAGCAGGCCCGCCAGGTGTATGAGACGAACGTGTTCGGCGTCATCGAGGTCACCAACGCGATGTTGCCGCTGCTGCGCCGTTCGTCGGCGGGCCGGATCGTCAACGTCTCCAGCGAGCGCGGCTCTATCGGGCGCACCCTGGACCAGGACCATCCGCTGTGGCCGATGCTCAACCTGGCGTACTGCTCCTCCAAGGCCGCACTGAACATGATCACCGTGTCCTATGCCAAAGAACTGTGGGACACCCCGATCAAGGTCAACGCGGTCGACCCAGGATGGGTCAAGACCGACATCAACCATGGCACCGGCATCAAGAGCGTCGAGCAGGGCGCCGCACCGATCATCGTCATGGCGCTCCTGAACACCGACGGCCCCACCGCCACCTTCGTCCAGGACGAAGGCCCTCTCCACTGGTGAACCCCTAAGACGAGCAAGTACGTGCTGTCCTCTGGGGCGTTTGCCGTCCCGACGAGGACCGCCTCGCGGAGACGCTCCGCCCGCAAGCGGTGGCATGCGGGGTGGCGGCCGACCCGATCCCGCCGGCCGAACCCAGCCTGCTTGCCTTCTCGGCCGACAACTGCCCCGTCTGGTCGACGCGGTGTAGGCCAGAGGCCGAACAGGCTGTCCAGATTACGCCACCGGACCCGGGCGGCCTGTTCCGGGTCGGCGGCATCCGCACGGCTGATCACCGGATCGGGCAGGCGCTCCTCCCGCGACTCCTCGCGCCTGGACTTGCGGGCGCGGAGCATGTCCAGGCACACCCGGCCGACCACGGTGGTCAGCCATCCTCACCGCAGTCCTCCTCCTGCGCCCCCGGCCCACGTCCCGACACCCGCCGGGCCGAGGCCGGGCAGCGCGAAGGTGTAGGTGCCGATCAAACGTTGATGTGCCGGCGAACGAACGGCGACAGCCGGGCGACAGTCCAGCCTCAGCCAAGCGCTGGGCGAGGCGGTCAGCGGGAACAAGCCCATACACCTTCCCGGCTCCCGGCGAGAGCGCCGCACGGGCCTTCCCCGCCAAGACCCTCGCCAGGCTCGGCGACATCAAGAAGGCATACGACCCGCGGAACGTGTTCCGTCGCCAACTTCCCGGTCCTGGCCTGCCTCGGGCACCGTACCGTTACGAAAGAAGATCTCCATGAGATACAAGGCATCCCTGATCGCCCTCCTGGCCGCGCTTCCCCTGGCCACCGCGCCGTCGCCCGCCACTGCGGCCGACGGCAGGTGGGGCGGCGGGTGGGCGACAGCCGTCCAGCAGCCCACCGCCACCCCCTGGTTCCCCAACTGGTCACAGCAGGGCTTCGACAACCACTCCCTCCGCCAGGTGATCAGAACCTCGGTAGCCGGCACACACCTGCGCATCCGGCTGTCCAACGCCTACGGCACCACCCCGCTCCGGCTGACCGGAGCCACCATCGCCAAGACCGCAACCGGCGCGGCGGTGCGGCCGGGCACGACCCGACGGCTGACCTTCGGCAGCTCCGCCTCGGTGACCGTGCCCGCAGCCGGGCAGGCGGCCAGCGACCCCCTCCGCCTCCCGGTCCGTGCGCTGGAACAGCTCACGGTGACGCTGTACTTCCGGGGAACCACCGCCCCGGCCACCTTCCACAGCATCGCCATGGCCACCTCCTACCGCGCCAAGGGCGACCACCTGCGCGACACAGGCGACGCCGCGTTCACCGAGACCAGCCTGTCGCGCTACTACCTGTCCGGGCTCGACGTGTCCGGCAGGAAGGACACGATCGTCACCTTCGGCGACTCCATCACCGACGGGTACGGCGCCACCAACGACGCCGACGACCGCTACCCTGACCGGCTCGCCGAACGCCTGGCCGCCTCGGGCACACCGGTGCTGAACGCCGGAATTGGCGGCAACCGGGTGCTCAACGATTCCGCCTGCTTCGGAGAGAAGGCCACCGCCCGCTTCCAGCGCGACGCGCTCGCCCAGCCAGGCGTGCGCACCGTGATCGTCCTGGAGGGCATCAACGACATCCTGTTCGAGCAGGACACCTCCGGCTGCGCCACGCCGAACCCCCGGGTGAGCGCGAAAGAACTGATCGACGGCCAACGCGCACTGATCCGCGCCGCCAAAGCGCGCGGCGTGCGGATCATCGGAGGAACCCTCCCTCCGTTCAAGGGCTCGGCCCTCTACAGCGAGTACGGCGAGAGCGTGCGCCAGGCCGTCAACCACTGGATCCGCACCAGCGGCGAGTACGACGCCGTCGCCGACTTCGACCGCGCGCTGGCCAACCCGGACCCACGCCGCGCCGGTGAACTCCTGCCCGCCTACGACAGCGGCGACCGCCTGCACCCGAGCCCGGCCGGCTACCAGGCCATGGCCGACGCCGTCGACCTGTCCTCCTTGACCACCGGAAGATGACGATGATCGAGATCGACGTGCGCGGCACCGTCGCGAACGGACCAGCAGCCCCGGCCGCGATCGTCACCGCCACGCTCCTGACCAGCCGCGCGAACACCCTCTCCCGCACGAACACCTTCACTTGGAGCAGCTGACATGAACCTGAACCGACGCAAACTGATCACGCTCAGTGCGGCGCTCGCCGCGACGGGCGGCCTGGCCGCGACCGCGAGCCCGACCTCGGCCGCGATCGGACCGAAGCTCCCTGGCGACGCCGAACTGGCCGCCTCACTGCCCGGCGATTTCCGCAGCGCCCACGCCTACGTCAACGGGATCCGGCTGCACTACGTGACGGGTGGCGCGGGTGAACCGCTCGTCCTGCTGCCCGGCTGGCCCGCCACCTGGTGGAGCTACCACAAGGTCATGCCGGCACTCGCCCGCCGCTACCGCGTGATCGCCGTCGACATCCGGGGCATGGGGGCCTCCGGCAAACCCGAGGGCGGCTTCGACAAGAAGACGATGGCACGCGACGTCTACGAACTGGTGCGCAAGCTCGGTCACGACCGCGTCAACATCGCCGGGCACGACATCGGGGCGATGGTCGCCTTCAGCTTCGCGGCCAACCACCCGGCCGCGACACGCAAACTCGCGTTGCTGGACGTGCTGCACCCCGACGAGAGCCTCTACCAGATTCCGATGCTGCAACAGGCAGGCGGCGACACGCACATGTGGTGGTGGGCGTTCAACCAGGTCCAAGGCCTGCCGGAACAACTGCTCGCGGGCCGATCGCGGTTTCTGATCGACTGGCACTACGGCATTGGTCTCGTCGACCAAGGCTCGGTGACCGACCGCGACAGGGCCATCTACGCGCGCGCGTACGACAAGGCGGAAGCCATCCGGGCGGGCAACGCCTGGTACCAGGCCTGCCACCAGGACATCCAGGACATGAAGACCTACGCCAAGGTGAGCGCCCCCGTACTCGGCTTGGTCGCCCCGGACACCCGCCCCTGGTTCGAGGGCACACTGCCCCACGTGGCCGCGGACGTACGCGGTATCGTCACCGTGGAAAAGACGCTGCACTGGCTGTGTGAGGAAAACCCCGAACTGGTATCCCGGTCACTGGCCCAGTTCTTCGCCTGACGGCTCCGAGCCCCTCCCGCGGTGGTTCCCCATCGCGCCAGAATCCGCCGTGGTAGTGCGTCGTCTGCTGACCTCTTCGGCGTACGCCCGTGAAGCGCCGTGTTCGCCACGCGAAACGGAACCAAGATGAGTGCGGGCAATGTCCGGCGAGAGTTCCGTCGGGTGATCAGCCGGGCTGGTCTGGTCAGCTCTGCCTGGACACCCCGGGAGATGCGGCACAGGTTCGTCTCGCTGCTGTCCGCAGATGGTGTCCCCGTCGAGAACATCGCCCGGCTCATCGGCCACGGAGGAGGTTCAGCCGTCACCGGGAAGATCAAAAAGGCCGCCTTCCCGTTTGGGAGGCGGCCTTCGAGCTGGTGGGCGATACTGGGATCGAACCAGTGACCTCCTCGGTGTGAAGGAAGACTGGGGAGTCTGGGAATGTCGATCTGAGTCGATCGGGGGGCTTCTCACCTTGCCAAACACTCCACGAAGGACCCGGGACGTCTGAAGGGGCCGCGAACCGGTGGCTCCCACGATTGGCTCCCGTGGCTCCGTCTCGGGGAAGGGACGATCCCCCGCATGTGCGAGGCCGAGGCTCACTTGCCGTCGCCGGAGATCTTGAGCATGGGATGACCCCCGCGCGGGCACACCAGCAGCTGGCCTCCGAATTCCGCGCCGGGCCGCCAGGAGCCGGGGCTCACTGTCCACCGCACGGCGCTCACCTGGTGAGCCATCGGCACGCCGCAGTGTCACGCCTCGGTCGCGCCGCCTGGCAGCGTCGGCATCTCGCCGTCAACCAGCCGCCCGATCAGTGGCGCCTATGCCAGATCGTCATCCCCGCCCATTTGGCCGATCGTAGGCGGTGGTCGCGCCGGGGGAAGCCTCGCCGTGCACGAACTGCTCGGCGGGCGCCCGGGGTTACGCCTTCCTCGGCCGCCACATCGTCCCGGCCGGCACCCGGCCGCGCGGAGCCGCGTGGCCAACGCTGGTAGCGTCGGCCGCCTCTTGCAGCATCAGGTCCGCGCAGCGCGCGACGGGGGTTGCGTCCACCCGACCAGCATGGTCCTCGGTGGCTCTTCGATGGCGGTTCGTGTGAGGGCGCCGCAGGCCACGACCTTAATGCCGTTTCTTCGAGCGCTTGGGATGGTTGCGTGTGTAGCGCTTCGCACGTTCTTGTTTGAACGCCTGATCGATGGTCCAGACGTAGCACCACTTGCCGTCGCGAAGTGTCCGGGCGCTGTTTTGGCTGATCGCTTGGACAATGCCCCAGAGTCCACCGGTGGCACCCATGACTCCCGGTGCAGCGGTAAGACCTGGACCATACACGGCAG